>SLQH01000038.1 GCA_007131555.1 Planctomycetota bacterium
CGTAGAGGAAGGCGGCCTCGGGCAGGTGGTCGTAGGCGCCGCTCATGATGGCTTCGACCGAGCGCAGGGTCTCGCTCAGGGGCAGGGTGACACCGTCGGTACCGGTGAAGATCCGGGCCATGTGCAGGGGTTGGGACAGGAAGCGTTCCAGACGGCGGGCCCGGGCGACGATGCGCTTGTTGTCGTCGGACAGTTCGTCGACACCCAGCACGGCGATGATCTCCTGCAGTTCCTGATAGCGCTGGAGGCAGCCGATCACCTCCTGGGCCAAGCGGTAGTGGCGCTCGCCGACGATGTCGGCCTGCATCAGGCGGCTGCTGGAGGCCAAGGGATCGACCGCCGGATAGATGCCATGCTCCAGCACCCGCCGGTCGAGGATGGTCATGGCGTCAAGGTGGGCGAAGGTCGCGGCCGGGGCCGGGTCGGTGAGGTCGTCGGCCGGGACATAGACGGTCTGGATCGAGGTGATGGCCCCGTTGCGGGTCGAGGCGATGCGCTCCTGGAACTGACCCATCTCGGTGGCCAGGGTCGGTTGGTAGCCGACCGCCGAGGGCAGACGCCCCAGCAACGACGACACCTCGCTGCCGGCCTGGACGAAACGATAGATGTTGTCGATGAACAGCAGGACGTCCCGGCCGCTGCCCTCGTCGCGCAGGGCCTCGGCCACGGTCAGGGCCGACAGGGCGACCCGGAAACGGGCCCCCGGCGGCTCGTTCATCTGGCCGCACACCAGGGCGCAGCGGCTGGCGCTGCTGTCGACCCGAGGAAAACCACTGTCCTCGTAGATCGGCCGGCCGTCGCCGTCACGGGCCACGGCGATCAGCCCGGCGTCGATCATTTCAAACCACAGCTCGTTGGTCTCGCGGCTGCGTTCGCCGACCCCGGCGAACACCGCGTAGCCACCATGTTGGCGGGAGACGTTGTTGATCATCTCCATCATGGTGATGGTCTTGCCGACCCCGACCCCGCCGAAGAGGCCGATCTTGCCGCCCTTGGGATAGGGCGTCAGCAGATCGATGACCTTGATACCGGTCTCAAAGATCTCGTCGCCGGTCTGCAATTCGGTGAACGAGGGCGGCGGCCGATGGATCGGCAGGCGGGGGGCCTCAGGCCCCAGGGCCGGACCATGATCCAGGGGCTCACCGGCCAGATTGAGAATCCGGCCAAGAGTCGCGGTGCCGGTCGGCATGCGCAGCGCAGACCCGGTATCAACCACCTCCTGGTCACGGTGCAGACCGTGGGTCGGCCCCATGGCCACCGCCCGGACCCGGTTGCGGCCGATGTGCTGGAGGACCTCGCAGGTGAGGACCTGCGGCTCACCGCTGGCCGGGTCGAGGATGGTCACCGTCAGGGCGTTGAGCAGGCGCGGCAGGCGCTCGAACTCGACATCAATGACAGTGCCGACGATACGGACGATGCGGCCGGTATTGGTGGAATCGGTCATGAATGGGCCCTCAAGGCCTCGACCGCCCCGACGATCTCGGAGATGGCCTGGGTGACCCCGGCCTGGCGGGCGTGATGGTAGTCGTGGATGGCGTCGTCGAGGAAGCGGTCGGTGGCCTCGGTGGCCCGGCGCATGGCCATGCGTCGGGCCTCCTGCTCGCCGGCGGCGGCCAGCAGCAGGCCGTTGTAGAGGGCGATGCGCACCGAGCGCGGCACCAGCCGGGCGATCAGATCGGCCGGCGAGGGGTCGAACAGGTAGGTGGCCGGATGCAGCTGACGATGCGGCCCGACCTCCTTCTTGAGGACCTCGCCACAGGGCAGCAGGATGAAGTGGGTCGGCTCCAGGCGATGGAGATCGATGAAGCGGGTGTGGACCACCTCGACCAGGTCGATCTCGGCGGCGATGAAGCGCTCCATGATCAGGTTGCTGATGGCCCGGGTCCGCTCGAAGTCGGGATGTTCGATGAAGCCTTCGTACTCGGCCGAGACCGTCCGCCCGGCGAAGCGCAGGCTGGCCGCGCCGCGCCGCCCGAAGCAGCAGAACTCGACCGCCCGGCCCTGCTGCTCATGGACCCGGGCCCGGTCGATGGCGGCCCGCACGATGTCGCTGTTGTAGGACCCGCACAGGCCCCGCTCGGAGGCGCAGACCACCAGCAGGACCCGGTCGATTTGCGACCGGGGACGCAGCAGGATGTGGGCATCGCTGGTCATGTCGGTGGCGGCCCAGCGCAGATGGGCGACGATGTCGCCGAGGATGGTGGCGTAGGGCTGGAAGGCCTCGGCATCGGCCTGGGCCTGGCGCAGCTTGGTGGCGGCGCTGCTCTCCATGGTCCGGGTGATGGTCCGGCGGGCGCCATAGCGCTGGATGCGGCCGCGCAATTCCCAGGTAGAGGGCATCGACCTAGCCCTCCAGGTCCAGATCATGGGCACTGGCGAACTGGCGCCGAGCCCGGGTGATCAGTTCGGCAAAGCGGTCTGCGGCCGCGCGGTCAAGGGCCGCAGGGGTGGCCACGGCCGCGATCAGTTCGCGATACTCATCGCGCAACATCTGCAGGAACAGGGCCTCGAAGGCCGCGACCTGGTCCAGGGGGATGGCATCCAGCATGCCCTGGCCGGCCCCCATCAGGACCGCGAGCTCCTCGCCGAAGGCCAGCGGCACGCCCGGCCCCTGCTTGAGGATCTCCAGCAGACGTTCGCCACGATCCAGGGCCCGCCGGGTGAAGCGATCGATCTCCGAGCCCAGGTCGGCGAAGGACCGGATATCGCGGTAGGCAGCCAGGTCCCGCCGCAGGACGTTGGCCACCCGCTGCATGGCCGGATCCTGGGATTTGGTCCCGACCCGGCTGACCGACAGCGACGGGTGGACCGCCGGCCGTTGGCCCTGGTGGAACAGCTCGGCCTGGAGATAGATCTGGCCGTCGGTGATCGAAACGACGTTGGTGGGGATGTAGGCCGACAGCTCGCCGCGCTGGGTCTCGATGATCGGCAGGGCGGTGAGGCTACCGCCGCCCAGGCGGTCATGCAGGCGCCCAGCCCGTTCCAATAATCGACTATGCTGATAAAACATGTCGCCGGGATAGGCCTCGCGACCAGGCAGGCGGCGCAGCAGCAGGGACATCTCGCGATAGGCGATGGCATGGCGGCTGAGATCGTCATGGACCACCAGGGTGGCCAGGCCCAATCCCCCCCTCGGCCAGCGGCTTGGCGATCGGCAGCCCCTGATCAAGGCGGGGCCGACGATCAGGGTGGCAGTCCCAGGTGTTGTGCATGAAGAACTCAGCGATGGCGGTACCGACATAGGGCGCCAGGAAGCGCAGGGCGGCCGGGGCCGCCGCCGTTGCCACCACCACCACGCTGTGTTCGAGGGCCCGCTGGTCGCGCAGATGCTCGACCAGCCCGGCCACCGTCGATTCCTTCTGGCCGATGGCCACGTAGACGCAGATCACACCTTCGCGGGCCTGGTTGATGATGGCATCGGTGGCCAGGGTGGTCTTGCCGGTGCGGCGATCGCCGATGATCAATTGGCGCTGCCCGCGCCCCACCGGGATCAGGCTGTCGATGCACTTGATCCCGGTGCGCAGGGCCACCCGCACCGGCTGACGATCGACCAGACCGGGAGCCGGAGCATCGACCAGACGGGTGGCATCGGCCCGGATCGGACCCTTGCCGTCGATCGGCTGGCCGAGGGGATCGACGATCCGCCCCAGCAGCGAGCGCCCGACCGGCACCGACAAGACCTGACGGCTGCGCCGGACCTCAGCCCCCTCGGCCAGGCCCAGGCCATCACCCAGCACCACGCCGCCGATGGCATCCTCCTCAAGGTCCAGGGCCAGACCGACCTGGCCCTCGCCGAGTTCCAGCATCTCGCCCATCAGGCAGCCATCGAGGCCGGCCACCCGGAACACCCCGTCGCCGACCTCGACCACTCGGCCGAGTTCCTCAATACCATCGCTGCCCCCGTAGGCCGCCAGTTGCTGACGGATCAGGGCGGCCATCTCATCGGCGCGGATCCTACCCACTGCTGCCCCCTGTGCTGTGCACCGCCAGCGGCGCGGCCCGC
>SLQH01000465.1 GCA_007131555.1 Planctomycetota bacterium
TGAGCAAATTACCCAGGGGGCCATGCTCAACCCACGTTGCCTCAACCCGCGGCGCAACCACGTCAACCGCGACAGTCAATGTCCGTCGCGCCGCGGCTTGAAGCAACGCTAGTCATTTGTCACCCTGGTCAGCCTTATGCACCATGCCGAGAATGTTGCCTACCGTTATGGCTTGGAGCTATGGACCGATGAACACTTCCAAGCCCTGGAGCCAGTCTTGGAACTGCTGGCCGGAGTCGGCAACAATGTGCTCTACCTGCCCATCGGCCGGCGGGGCGTACTCAACTCCCGGGAAACCATCGTCCAGTGGGAGGAGCGCGGCGGTCGTCTCCAACCTCGCTTTGACAACCTGCGTCGCTACCTGGAACTCTATGATCGGGTGGTCGGCGAACCCCGTTTCCTGGGTCTCCAGCTCTGGGATGTGCAAATGCGCCCCCAGCACGACAACAGGTCGGTTTCGGTGACCAAACGCAATAGCGACGGCAGCCGTGAAGACATGGAAGCGCCGTGGTATAGCGATGATGGCGCGGTGGCATTCTGGAAACCGGCCATTGATGGGATACGCGCCACGGTCCGCGAACTCGGCTGGTCTGAGGACCGCCTGCTGATCGCCCTCGCTCATGACCGCAAGCCACATCCAAGCGTCGTCAACGCCCTCGATCAGATCACCTCAGGCATCCCCTGGAACCTGTTTTCCCATGCCCGGGGCTACAACGCTCCCTGGGACAGCCGGCAATGGGAGCACCAGGGCATGAAGGTGGGTTTTCACGAAGAGCCGTGGAGCCCACGCCGCCGCAGCTTTCATCAGCCTGGGGTGATCGGTGGCTGGAATCATGTCTTCCCACAGGCTTCTGGCGCCCGCTTCCATTTCCACACCGCTGGAGATGACGACTTCCGCACCGCTGCGGCGTGGCGTAATCTTGCCACCGGCAATGTTGCCGGTGGTCGCGGCGGTGGCCTGGGCAATCGCACATTCTGGGGATTCAGCCGCTTCTGGTTCGATTACTGGCGGGTACCGCGACCTTCTGGAGACGGCTTCCAAGACTCCCTGTCTCGTGGTGGCTACGGCAATCTCATCCGCAATTCCGAATTCTTGTTGACCGCTGACAGAGATGGCCCCCAACCCACGGTCGCCTACCAAATGATCCGCGAGGGCCTACAAGAGACAGAAGCCCGCATCTTGATCGAAATCGCCTTGGCCACCGATGCCCTGCGCAGCCGACTCGGACAGAACCTCGAAGAACGGGCTCGTCAGGTGATCCGTGACAATGTCAACATCTACGATTCCGGAAAGACAGCGTGGGGATACGCCTCAAGCCTGCCCTGGCGCAGCCACAGCGAAGAGTTGTTCAATATCGCTGGAGCCATTCAACAGGCCCTGGGCGTACGCAGCCTGCGTCAACACGCCGCCATTGGTCAATAAGCAGGCCACGCACAGGACGCCAGGAGCCTGCCGACAACAAGACATCCTGGAACTCATGCCCGGCCCCCTCACAGCACTCGTGACTGCCTGGGACACCCATGAGCTCTGTCTTGCCACGGCCAACATCGGACTACACTGCATGCCTGCCAACAACAGGAGGCCACGGCATGCAGCGCTGCTACAACCAGAGCCACGAGTGGGTATTGATCAACGATGATCAAGCCACCGTGGGCCTATCCCGTTTCGCTACCGATGAAATCGGTGAGATCATCCATGTCGCGCTGCCTCAGGTCGGCGATACGGTCCAGCGTGGTGACCGCTTGGCCGAGATCGAAAGCGTCAAGTCGGTCAATGAGTTCTACGCCCCGATCGCCGGCACCGTCACGGCCATCAACGAGGAACTCGAACAACGCCCTGAACTGGTCAACCAGGACCCCCTGGAAGCGGGCTGGTTCGTCCGCCTGAAGCCGACCGAGGCCGATCCCACGGCCGGATTGCTGGACGAAGCCACCTATCTGGCCAACAACGGATGAAACGCGTCGGTATCGGCTACGATATCCACCGTCTTGAACAGGAGACCGGTGCCAGCATCACCCTGTGTGGCATCACCATCCCCTGTGACCACCGTCTGGTCGCCCACAGCGACGGTGACGTGGCCTTCCATGCCCTGACCGATGCCGTCCTCGGAGCCTGCGGGGCCGGAGACATTGGCGAACACTTCCCTGACAACGACCCTCGTTGGTGCGGCGCTGAATCACGGCATTTTCTCACGGCCGCCCTGACCATCGCCGCCGAACGCGGCTGGCGCCTGATCAACTGCGACCTCAACATCATCGCCCAGCAACCCCGTCTCGGCCCTTGGAAGGCGGCCCTGCGCGCCGCCCTGGCCGAAGCCCTCGACCTCGCTCCCGATGCCGCCAGCCTCAAGGCCCGCAGCAACGAAGGCCTTGATGCCATCGGCACCAGCCAGGCCATCGCCGCCCAGGCGGTGGTGCTGCTGGACACGGCTTGACGCTCCCCGCCCGATCACTGATCAGAGCGACGGATTGGCGGCTGGACATCTCGGAGGCGTGCCGATATGGCATCTGTCGCTTCGTTCTGGATATTCCTGCCAGAGGCCGCGAACGATCTGCCTGACGTCATCCCAAACCATAGACCTTGACCATCTCCGCACCGTGACCCAAGAGCGACTTGGTCAACAAGCGGGGCATAATAGACTCATAAGCCATGACAGCACCGGATCCGCGTATTGCCATCCTGATCCTGTGCAATCGTTGGGCCGCCCTGTTGCTGGTCATGGCGGGTGGCATCACCAATCTGTGGATGCAGTGGTCGCCGGTGCCGGCGACGGTCGAAATCAGCGCTGCGGCCGGTCTCCTGCTCCTAGGAGTCTGTAAGGGATAGCGACCGAGCATGGCGCAGTGCATTTTCGAGTCCCGATTTCGTTGAAAACCGCAGCCATAGCCGTAGCTATGGTGAGGATTTTCGGCGGAATCGGGGCCGAAAAGGCCAAGCCAGGCGACGTGTCAGTCTATTCCTTACAGGCTCCTAGAACCACACCTGCGGGCAGGCCGCCTGATCCTTGGCGGCATCGCCACCTTCGTCCTCCTGCTCACGGGCATTTCCGCCACGACGCTGCTGGTCGGAACCTCTGCCCTCGGCCTGGCGGTCCTGGGGGCGACCCTGCAACCCCTGAGGACGAGGCCCTGGTTGCAGCCGGAGCTGTCGGCTTCATCCAGAAACCCTTCACCTCCGCACGTCTGGCCCAGGCCATCGCCCAGGCCATCGCCGCACCGGGGCCATGAACTCGGAAGACCTCATAAGATCATGTGAGACGTACCGTTCATTGTCTGACGGGCCCTAAGCGTGAGGACTGGCATCAAGGCCGTACGCTACATGGACTCCTGGCCTCCTGGAAGGCGTCATCCCATTGCTTTCGCTGGTACAGGGCCAGGGCCATGATATGATAGATGAACATCATGATAAAATTGTCACGATGCTCAAAGCTCGAAGGCACGATCAACTCCAGTCTTGGTGCAGCAACCGTCTTGCTGCCCGACAGAGTGAAGGGATGCAGGCATGACGCAACACGGTTGGCAAATCCCTGGCAGGACTTGGGGGGCGACCGCTGTCGTGACCTGGGTCGTGCTGCTCTGTGGCTGTGTGTCAGTCGAAAAGATCCGGGCGTCTCGCGCCACGATTCCCGAGCCGCCAGCCGCCACCGAGGGCCCCGAGGCCCGTAAGCAGTACGATGAGGGACTCCTGGCTCAGCAGGAACGGATCCTCAAGACCATTGCTGTCGAGCGCTCGCGGGTCAATCCCATCGTTGAGGGCGAGCAACTGGTCACGGCCGCCATCTATGCCCGGCAGGCTCGTCAGCGGCGTCATGACCCAGCGGCCTATCGCGTCCTGCGGCGGCGACTGCTCGATACCATCACCGATCCATCCCCCCGCGCTGCGGTGCAGGATGAGGCTCCTGATGTCACCCGGCGTCGATTGGCGGCCTGGGCCGTCTTCGCCCTTGGTGAACTGCGCCATGAAGAGGACCTGCCGCATCTCCTGACAGCCCTTGAGGCAA
>SLQH01000410.1 GCA_007131555.1 Planctomycetota bacterium
AACCCTAAAGCCCAAGGTCTAAAGCCCAATGCCTGAAGCGCTGGAACTCTTCGAGGGTCGTTCCGAGACCGTAGGCCAGCGCCCGCGTGCCTCGGTGCGGTGGGTGGTGCGCGAGGCTGCCGATGAGGCCGATGCCAAAACCGTGCTGCTGGCCACCGTGCCCACCGGACTCGCGGGCCTGACGCGCCTCTCGATCACCCTGGACGAGCGAGTCAATGCCGATACCTGGACCGCGACTGCCGAGTACGGCATCCCCGACCGCACCCAGCAGGAGGACCCCGAGCCGGTCTTCGCCTTCGATACCGGCGGCGGCTCGCAGCACATCACGCAGTCGATCCAGACCATGCACCGCTACGGTCCGCAGGCCTCCACCGAGTTGGGCGGGGCCATCGGCTTCGATGGCGAGAACGTCGCTGGCGTGGATATTACCGTGCCGGTCTATCAGTTCTCGGAGACGCACTACCTCACGCCCTCTGCCGTCACGCAGTCCTACAAGCTGACCCTGATGGGCATTACCGGGGCTGTGAACAACACGCCCTTCCGAGGCTTTGCGGCCGGCGAGGTCCTGTTCCTGGGTGCCAGCGGCACCCGGCGCGGGCTCAACCCCGACGACAAGTGGGAGGTCACCTACAAGTTCGCCGCATCACCCAACCGCACCGGCCTTTCAGTGGGTTCGATCACCGGCATCCAGAAGCGCGGCTGGGATTACCTCTGGGTGCAGTACGGCGAGGATGTCGACGGCACGGCAAAGGTACTGATCAAGAAGCCGGTCGCGGTCTACATCGAGCAGGTCTATCCCTTCGCCAACTTCGGTGGCCTGGGGATTGGATCATGAGTGCTGCTATCGTGCCGACTCCAGCACTATCGAGGCAAGGCCTTGCGCAGCCGACCTGTGCGACCACTCGCCAGCAGGGCCTCGGCGGGAATGCGCCAGGACTCGTGCAGTGCACGGAGCATCTTGACGGTGAACTGTCGCTTCCCGTTCAACAGCTCCGACACCCGTCCACGCTCGACATGCAGCACTTTGGCCAGGTCTGCACGGTCCAGACCCTCCTGTTCCATTCGGAAGCGGATGGCCATCACCGCATCGGGCGCCTCGATGGGGAAGTGGACGCGTTCGTAGGCTTCGATGAGGCTGGCCTGAGCCTGAATCTCGGCCGCGCGGTCATCGGCATCCGGAGCATCCATGAGGGTGCGCAGATGGGCGGTGGCCTCGGCATGCTCGGCAGCGCTGCGCACAGGCAGGATAGAGACGGTCTTGGTCATGGCTTATACCTCCCTGGCGTTGATGCGGTCATATTCGGCGTGGGTGCCCACAAAGCGGACGCTGACCACGCCCGCGACATACTGGATGACCACCACCAGCCGGTAGTTATTGCCCTTGAGGTCGAAGACCATGCGGTTGGCCCCGATCGGGTCAGCGGATGGGAAGCGTGCCTTGACCTCATGGCTCGTCCTCCAGGTCGCCTGCTCGACCTCGGCCACCCAGGCAGCAATGGCCTTACGGGCGGCAGCATGCCGCTTCATGAACGTGGTCAGCAGATCGCGGCCGGTGAGGAGCATGGTCGTGCCATCAGTATATCGGTCCCAATTTGGGATCAAGCGGCAAGGCGGGCCACCTCATGACCCTCGCCAAGGTCAGCCCCGGCCAGCCGCTCAAGATCACGGCTGAGTCCTTCAATGCCTTCATCGACGCCGCCAACGCCCATCGTGCCGGCCAGCTTGGCGTCGGCGCTGAGGGCACCGCTACCGGACGCACGGCGGGCATCGTCACCGTCCGCAATGACTCCGGCAGTGATCAAGATCGCTTCGCGGTGTTGGGCATCGCTGAGCCGTTGATCCTGCCGACTGACAACCCTGTCGCCTTCCAGGAGCGGGTCGCCCTGTCGCTGGTCAGCCTTGACGAAGAAGCCCATGCTGATCGCTTCTGCATCCTCCAGGAACCCATCGCCGCCGGAGCCCTGGGCCGGGGCTTGATCCTGGGCGTATCTCCGGTGCGGCTGGAGGTTGTCTCGGACGATGATCGCATGGCGACAATTTTACCCACGTGGGGAAAGTTGCTCACCGGCTCCAGCGGAGCCGCCCGCATCCTCTGGAAGGAACCCGGCACCGGGGAACGTTGGGGCATCGTCCAGATCCCGGCTGGTGGCAGTGGTGGCGGTGGCTCGCCCAATCTGGTGCTGGAGGTCAGCAGCACCAATCATGGCTGGCTGGTGGGTGACGTGCTACGCTGGAATGGCAGTGCCTGGATCTTCGCCGATGCCGCCGTGGTTGGTGATACCGATACCCTGGCGGTGGTTGGCCGCATCCCTGATGACGACACCGCCCTGCTGGTGCTCTGGGGGGTGTTCTGCCTGGATCATCTGCTGCCGCATCGTGACTACTGGCTCGATCCCATCGTGCCGGGGGCTCTGACCCCTGACCGCCCGGCTGAGCACCCGCGTCTGATCCTGCACCATGCCGAGAACGGCCTCTGCGTCATGCGGGCTGGCGCGGCGGGTGGTGCTGGAGCTGCTGCGCGATTCGCTGACCTGAGCGATGTGGACCTCACCACCATGCCCCAGGTCCAGGATGACGCTCCGCTGTGGGATGCCGGTGGTGAACGCTGGGTGCCGCGTGCGGTGGTCCGCAAGGAGCCGGTCGCGCCTCATCAGGTTCTCGCTGGCCCCACGGCCGCGCCGGAGGCGATGCCGACCTTCCGGGTGCTGGAACACGCCGATCTGCCCCAGCAGCCCAGCACCAGCGTCCTGGCCAATGCCAGCGGCTCAACGGCAATGCCCGCACCACTGGCGGCAACCACTGACAACACCGTCCTCCTGCGCGTGTCGGCCACCCTGCAATGGGGCCAGCTTCCCGGCGCGGCCCTGGCCGATGGTGCCGTCACCACGCCCAAGGTGGCGGACGGCGCCATCACCGACGCCAAGCTGGTGACGGTGGCCTGGGCCAAACTCACCGGCCTGCCGGCCTTCGCCACCCGCTGGCCGAGTTGGGGTGAGGTCACGGCCAAACCCAGCAGCTTCCCGCCCTCGGCGCACAATCACGCCGTAGGGGGTGATCTGACCGGCACCATCGACAACGCCCAGATCACCGCCGGCGCAGTCGGCACAGCAGAGCTGGCCAACGGCAGCGTCACCGACGCCAAGGTGGTCAGCCTCAGTTGGGGCAAGCTCAGCGGGGTGCCCGACAGTTTCCCGGCCGCAGCCCACGACCACACCCTCGGCGGCGATCTGACCGGCAGCCTGGCTGACGCTGCGATCGCCCCTGGGGCCGTAGGCACCCAACAGCTCGCCGCTGCCGCCGTCACCAACGCCAAGCTCCAGCACAGCGGCCTGACCATCAACGGCACGGTCTATGCCTTGGGGGAGACAGTCACCGGCCTGATGACCAACCCGATGACCGGCCCTGGTGATCTGATCACGGGTGGCGTAGCCGGAGCCCCGGCCCGCATCCCCGCCAACCAGGGCGGCACGCTGCAAGTCCTGACCAGCAAGAACGCCATCACCGCGTTGCTCAACCATATCCTGACCCAGATGGAAGACGTCACCATCACCAGTCCGGCTGAGGGTCAGGTGCTGACCTACGAAGCCGCGACCAACCAGTGGAAGAACAAGGCCCCAGCCGGCGGCACTGGGCACGGCCCCCACCCAGCCATGGTCGGCCGGATCACCGGCAAGGTCTCGGGCAATGTCTACGGCCTCACACTCTATCCCGAATACCCGAACACATCCCCGACCTGGATCACCAGCGCCACCCAGCTCCAGGGCGACCCCACCAAGACCATCCCCGCCAACACCTGGACCATCGTCTGCGGCGTGCTCAAGGCCGGACAGGCGGGGACCAGCGCGGCCCATTATGATTTCTTCATTCAAGTGCCGGTGTGGATGTGAGGAACAGGCTGGAGACTGGAGGCCGCAGGCTGGAGGGTTGCGAGATCAACGTCGCTGCCTCAGCCCTCCGGTCTCAGGACTCCAGCCTCCAGCCATTCCG
>SLQH01000017.1 GCA_007131555.1 Planctomycetota bacterium
GCAATGACGGCCAGACGCGCTGCTGACTGAAACCTCGCTTGTCGGTCTCCAGGCCCCGGCAAAGATGCTTGCACATCCCATCCCCCGGCCTGGAGACCGCGATGGAATCGATCCTGTTCCTGTGCACCGGCAACAGTTGCCGGTCGCAGATGGCCGAGGCCTGGTGCCGGGCCGTGCGTTACGACCGGTATCGGGCCTCGTCGGCCGGGGTCCTGGCCCAGGGGCTCAATCCCCACATGCTGACCGTGATGCGGGAGCTGGGCCTCGACCCGGCCCTGCACCAGCGCTCCAAGACCGTGGCCGAACTGATCGACGCCGGTGAGCGCTGGGATCTGGTGGTGACGGTCTGCGGCCACGCCCACGAACACTGTCCGCTATTCCCCGGCCCGGCGACCCAGGTGGTTCATGTCGGTTTCGACGACCCCCCGGCCCTGGCTGCAACGGCCGCTGACGCCGCCGAGGCCCTGAGCCACTACCGCCGGGTCCGCGACCAGATCCGCGACTTCATCCTTGGTCTGCCCGGCTCGCTGCCCGCCTGACTCCTCCGTGTGTGCCATCGCTGCGGCAGGTGATCGGCAGCGGTGGTTGCAGGAGCGGGGGCGGGTGTGATCATGCGGCCATGCCCACTTTGCGGATCATCGAAGGATACGGTGCCGGGTTCGTGATCCCGCTGCTCGGTGAGCGCCTGACCATCGGCCGCGATCCGACCAACGCGATCCAGATCGGCGATCCCAAGGCCAGCCGCATCCATGCCGAGATCATCCTGGCCGATGACGGCAGCCATGTCCTGCGCGACCTGGGCAGTTCCAACGGCACCTGGAACGAGGACGGTCGGGTCAGGTCCCTGCCCCTGGTCGATGGCACCACCTTCCGCATCGGCAGCACCTATCTCCAATGCAGCGCCGATCCGGCCGCCCTGGAACCGGGCGACACCTACGCCGATGACAACCCCGGCTGGCAGGAGCCCCAGGGTCTAGCGGCCCTGGCCGGCCAGTCCCAGCTCTTCACCCAGGTCGCCAGCAATGACCGCAAGGAACTGGAGCGCAGCAACGAATACCTGCTGATGCTCCATCAGGTGGTCCGTCGCAGCCAGGGTTGCCGCTCCCGCGATCAGCTCTTCGACATCGTCGATGACATCGCCGCCGAGGCCCTGGAGGGCGACCGCTGCGCCGTCTTCCTCCCCAGTCCCGAGAGCTGGACCCTGTGGCCACCCCACGAACGCCGCCTGCGGGCCCGCTTCGGCTCGACCGCCTTCGCCCACAGCCTGCTCAATGACCCGCGCCTGGCCCAGGAACCCCTGCTGTGCACCAAGGAAGGTGACCTCGATCCCAGCAATACCATGGTCCAGGCCGGAGTGCTGGGCGCCATGGCTGCCCCCCTACGGATCGGCAACGAGGTCCACGCCCTGCTCTACGTCGATCGTCTGGAGACTCCGGCCCCCTTCCAGCGCCGGGATCTCGAGTTCCTGGCCGCAGTCGCCAACCAGATGGCGGTGGTCCTGGCCAATCTCGGCCAGGTCGCCGAACTGGCCGCCACCGTCGACCGCCTGCGGGCCGAACCGCCCCGGACACACCATGAGATCATCCATCGCGATCCGGTGATGGCGGCGGTCATGGAGGCCATCGATCGAGCCGCCCCGACCCCGGCCCCGGTGCTGATCAGCGGGGAAAGCGGCACCGGCAAGGAACTGGTGGCCCGAGCCATCCACCGCCAGTCCAAGCGCCAGGACCAGCCCCTGCTGACCGTCAATTGCGCCGCCATCGCCGAATCACTGGTCGAATCCACCCTCTTCGGCCACATCAAGGGGGCCTACACCGGCGCCGACGACAGCCGTCCGGGCCTGTTTGAACTGGCCGATCACGGCACCGTGTTCCTGGACGAGATCGGCGAACTACCGGCCGGGGTCCAGGCCAAACTCCTGCGGGTCCTGGAGCAGGGCGAGGTGCAACGGGTCGGCGACAACACCACCCGCACCGTCGATGTGCGCATCATCGCCGCCACCAATCGCAACCTCAGCGAAGAGATCTTCGCCGGCCGCTTCCGCGAGGACCTCTACCATCGCCTCAATGTCCTGAGCATTGAGGTGCCGCCGCTGCGGGAACGACCTCAGGATATCGACCTCCTCATCGACCACTTTCTGACCGCCGCCGCCACCCGCATGGAGGTCGATGTGCGCGGCCTCACGCCAGAGGCCCGGGCCCTGCTGCTGCGCTTCGCCTGGCCGGGCAACGTCCGCCAGTTGCGCAATACCATCGACCGCATGACGGTCATGTGCCAGGGGCCGCGCATCACCGTCACCGACCTCCCCTTCCCCATCCGCGGCGGCCAAGCCCCGGCCGAGGCCTCGCCCTTGGCCAGTCTGGCAGCGGTGGAACGGGCCCACATCATGCGGGTCCTCGACCACCTGGGCGGCAACAAGAAGGCCAGCGCCGAGGTCCTTGGCATCGACCGTTCGACGCTCTATGCCAAGCTGCGCAGCTATGAAGATCACCAGGACTGACCACAGGAGACAGCATGCAGATCAACAAACTGTTTGAGATCATGGTCAAGCACAACGCCAGCGACCTCCACATCAAGGAGGGTCAGCCGCCGGTGTTCCGGGTCGCCGGCCAGCTCTCACGCATGCAGAACACCCCGGCTTTCAGTGCCGAACAGACCACAGAACTGCTGTCCCCCTTGATGAGCGAAGATCAGCAGCAGACCCTTGAGGCCGCCGGTAATGTCGACTTTGCCCATTTCATTCCTGATCTCGGTCGTTTCCGCTGCAATCTCTTCCTGCAACGTGGTGCCCTGTCGGCTGCCATCCGCAAGGTCAATCTCAAGATTCCCGATTACGATGAACTACGCCTGCCTGCCCACGTGGCCAAGTGCGCCCAGTTTGAACAAGGTCTGGTCCTCATCGGCGGCATCACCGGCTCCGGCAAGTCGACCTCCCTGGCGGCTATCCTCAACGATATCAACCACCACCGTCGTTGCCACATCCTGACCATCGAGGATCCCATCGAATACCTGTTTACTGATGATCTGGCGATCATCAACCAACGCGAAATGAACATCGATGTCATGGACTTCAGGGACGCCCTGCGCGCCGCCGTACGCCAGGACCCCGATGTCATGCTGGTCGGCGAAATGCGCGATGCCGAGACCTTCGAGACCGCCCTGACCGCCGCCGAGACCGGCCATCTGGTCTTCGGTACCGTCCACTCCTCGGGTTGCGCTCAGACCATCGGCCGCATCCTTGACCTCTTCCCGGAAGAGAAACATGACCAGATCCGCAGCGGCCTGGCCTTCAACCTGCGCTGCATCATGAACCAGAAGCTGCTCAAGGGGCGCAGCAAGGAAATCCCCCGCGTGCCGGCGGTCGAGACCATGTTCATGACCCCGATCATCCGCAAGCTGATCCTCGATGGCGAGGACAACAAGGTGGCTGACGCTATCAAGATGGACACTGAAAACGGCTGCCAGTGCTTCAATGAGGTCCTGGAAGGGCTCTATAAGCGGCAGCTCATCTCCATGGACACAGCCCTCAAGGCCGCTCCCAATGCCGAGGAACTGCGCATGGCCATGAGCGGCATCTCGATCAGCGATAGCGGCGGCATCGTGTAGAATCTCGCTGGCGTGTTGTGTTGGCCGTATAGACCGCTCGACCACGTCGCTTCCTACGATCAAGACTGTCTCATATCCCTTACCACCTCCTGAACGTTCCTTCCGGATACCCTCCCATGCTCAACATCTGCGATTTCGGTGCCGTTGCTGACGGCACGACCATGAACACCGATGCCATCCGGGCGGCCATCGCCGCCGCCGTGGCTGCCGGAGGAGGCGTCGTCCATGTGCCGGCCGGCACCTTCCTCACCGGCACCGTGCGCCTGCTCAGCCATGTCACCCTCGACCTGGCCCCAGGGGCGGTGCTGCTGGGCAGTACCGATCTGGATGATTACGAGTTCTGCTCCTGGGGTCATCACGACGAC
>SLQH01000424.1 GCA_007131555.1 Planctomycetota bacterium
CCAGCGCCCGGCATCAGGATCGGAACCCAGGGCGGCTGGCGGCCAATAGAGGGCATGACCCTGGGCCAGATCACGCAAGCGCTGCCATTGAGCGGCATTGGGATGCCAGTCATGAACCGGCCCCAGCAGGGCCGGATCGCTGTAGCCCCAGACATACGCCAGAGGCCAGCCCAACTGAGCGGCTTCATCATGATGGGCCGTGATCCAGGCCGTGACCGCCGGCCTGTCACCCCCGGCAATGGCCTGGGCCAGCACGCCGATGTCGGGATCATGCGCCGCCGCCAGATCAGCAAAGTATTGGGCTCGTGACAGGTCTTGGGCGAGGTGCGCCGCCCCCGCCGCTGCCGCTGCCCGACGAGCCAGGGCGGGAGCAGGAAAACCCGGCCAGGTCTGGGACCGCAGACCGGGAATCGAAAACAACAGTTCATCAAAGGCTTCACGACCACGATGGGGAGCGTGCTGTTCCACCACTGCCAGGGCTCCGGCGCCATCACCGTGAGCCAGCAGCAGCCGCACAGCGATGACATCTGCCCCGCTCCAGCCCCGCGAACCATGGCGCAACTGCTCGGCCAGATGTATGGCCTGCTGCGTATCACCGCCCGGTGCCAGGGCCCTGCTCAAAACCGGTTCCAGGAACCAGCGCATGATCTGCACTGCGCCGTCCACCTCATGGGCCAGACGATGGATGCCGGCAGGACGCCAGCTCTCCAGGCCATGATGGGCCAGGACCCCCTCGGCGATCCGTCGCCAGGAATCCTGGGCCAGGATCAGATCGTCCATCCGCCGCTGGGCGGAACGGGCCACCTCAACATCTCCGGTGTTGAGCGCCAGCATGATCACCAGGGCCATGGCCCGAGACCAGCCCGGACGGTATTCGTCCAACAACAGGGCCAGGCGAAAAGCCAGATCGGCATCGCCGCCATCCCAGGCCGCATCAATGCGACCGAGCAGATGACGACTCATGGCATCAAGGCGGGGCGGGGTGCTGGGATGCCCCAGTTGCAACAGGGCGGCATGGCCCAGGTGGGCGATGGCGGCCGGCGTTTGAGTGGTCACAGCCGGCAGATCGTCAGCCAGGGTCAGGGCGGCATCGGCATCATCGGCAGCCAGAGCGCACAGCAGGATCTGGATGGGCAAGTGGCCATCGCCGGGGCCCAAGCGCTGGCGCAGGGCCTGGGCACGGGTCCAGGCCTGGGTCGGATCAGCCTGACGGCGGGTGATGGCCAGGACCGTCGCCGCCTGCTCTGGACTCAGCTGCCCCGGATCAAGATCCGCGACCAGGGATCGCGCCGTCAGCAGATCGCCTGTCCAGCGCTCTGCCAGCTCTGCGGCAAGGATGCGTTCCGCGACCGCGACCTCAGGATCAGCCAGGGCCCGTCGCAGCGCTCCGTGATGATCGCCGAGCAACACGCGGTCTGTCACGCTAAGAGTGTCGCCCAGGGCTGAGGCCAGGGCGGCCGGGTCGGCAAATGCCAGGCCCAGCTCTCTGGCTGGGGTCTCTCCGGCACGCACTGCGATCTCACGCAGGGCGGCCAGCACCGCTGCCGATGGCGGCGATGGCATGCGCGCGGCAGCGGCCAGGGCGGCGGCCACCACCCCGATATCGTCGTCGGCCAGACCCTGGATGATGATCGCACCATCAGCCTCAGGCACCCGGGCCAGGGCCGTCATGGCCACACGACGCAGCATCGGCTGGGGCTGTTGGGCAGCCCAGGCCACCAGCGCATCCCGTTCATCATCGGGCCAGGCGGCCAGACGGGCGGCAGCCTGAGCCACCTGTTCACTGGCCACGGCCAAGGGGTCATCAATGCCGGTCGCTCGCCGGAACGCTGCCAAACGTTGGCGTCGGGGCTCCTCGGCTGCTGCTGCCAATTGGGCCCGCTGGGCCGCCAGGGCACTGGCCAGGTCGGCGACCTGGGGATCGTCCAGCAGGGCCAACTCAGCCACCAGACCCTCAGCAGCGGCCGGATCCTGGCGTTCCATGTCATGCCGGACCAGATGGCGCAGGACCGCGCGCAAGTCCTGCTTGGCTTGGGGACCAGGATCAAGCCCCAGGGCGCGACGATGGGCTGCCGCCGCCGCCATCAGGGCCATCCGCACGGGGTTGTCGATATGCGGCCCCGCCGTCAACTGTTCGGCCTGTTGCTGATGATCTGCGGCCATGGCCCTGAGCGCGGCCGCCTCAGCACGGCGAGCCTGGGCCAGGCGGGCTCCTGAATCGGCCCACCAACGCAGCAGACCAAAGCCGGCAGTGACCACTACCAGAATCCCGGCCACAGCCAGCAGTCGCAGCAAGACGGCGCCACGCCGCCGCCACTGCCGCCAGCGCCGGGCCCGAGCCAGGCGATGTTCGGCAGCGGCTCGTTGCTGGACATCACGCAGAGCCGCAACCACATCACCGGCCGCCGCCAGATCATCATCATCAAGCCGGACCTCCAGAACCTGTTGCAGGGCCATATCATGGAGCACCCCGGCCGCTGAGCTGGGATCCAGGGTCACGGCTCTACGGGCCAGGGCGGCGGCCTGCTCGGCCGCCACTACCGTCGCCTCAGCCAAGAGCGCATCAGCCTGCTGACACAAGGCGGCAGCCTGGTCACGATGGGCCGAGGTCTGCAACCATGTCCGCAGCCGGGTGGCCGTCTCCAGCGCTGAGGGTCGCCGCTGAGCAATGGGATCCAACAACTGCATGGCCAGCTCGCCCAATGTCCCCGCCAGCGGCGGTGGCACGCAGCCGGCAGCGGCCTGGTCAAGACATTGTCTGGCATCATCGTCATCCCGCGGTGGCCGACCACTCAGGATTTCGTACAACATGGCTCCCAGCAGGTAGCAATCCCAAGCTGGATGCAGGGCAGTCGGCTCACCCCGTGCGGCCTCCGGTGGCACATAGGCCGGGGCCCCGACACAGATGTCAGGTTGCTCATCAGCGGGGCACGGATAGTGGCAGGCGGCTGTCCACCCGACCAGCACCACCTCTCCAAATGCGCCGACCTGGACGGTATGAGGCGACAGGGTGCGATGCAGCACCCCATTGTCGTGGAGATGGACCACGGTCTCAGCCACCCGCAGCATGATCTCCACCAATTCCGGCAATCGCGACGAGGGCGCAGGCCGGCCCCACTCATCAAGGACCGCAGCCAGGCAGCGGCCTTGGGGAGCATCAATGGCCATCCACCCAGGACCGGCGTCGTGCACGGGCACCACGCCGGGATGTTCGACCCTGGATAACAGACGGGCGGTACGCACCATGCCCAGGGCAGACCTGCCTGCATCATTGAGGCCACGCACCAACAACACCGGTCGCGCCAGGCTGGACTGCTCAGCGCTGATCAGGACGGTGTCATCATGTTCTGCCACCACCTGCTCAACGCGATACGCCAGATCCCCAGCCCGCGGTGGCGACTGCGGCGGGGAAACGGCAGCGCTGTGACCCTCGCGCACGGTCAGGGTGGGATCATGATGGAACGGAACCCGCTGCCATGATGCTGCCACAGCCGGCGACACGTCATCAGACAGCGGCGTATGATCAGACGAGGCGTCCATGTCATTGAGATGATGGACAGGGCCGCGATATGGCAAGCCGTGATCCGGAACCGGCCCTTGTCGGCCTCAAGCAGCGGCGACGACCAGGATTCTGTAAGAAATAGCGACGAGCAGGGCGCAAGGCATTGTCGAGACCCGATTTCGTCGACAACCGCAGCCTTGGTCCCGGACTCGCCAGTAGCCACCGCCTATCACAAAGCCATCACGGAGCACCGGGCCTTGGCCCGCGTGCCGAAGCGCGGTCCCCATGTCTTCGCCACGTGCCAGCCTGAGCGACGGCAAGGCACCTGCGCTACGGCTCGCAGTGACCGCGACTCGTGATCATGAACGGCGAGAAAAGAGCGCAAGCGGAGCGCGACGATGATGGCGCCGCCCCCGCCTATATCGGCCTCAAGGATCGTCGCCCGCCAATGCACGCGGGCCAAG
>SLQH01000493.1 GCA_007131555.1 Planctomycetota bacterium
CTCCGGCATCGTGCAGGGTGGTGGCCGGAAAGCTGGTGGTCAGGCCCAGGACCGTGGCTCCGGCGCGGATGCCGGCGATGACCCCGTTGACGGCATCCTCGACCACGAGGCAGGCCTCCGGTGGTAGCCCCAGGTGTTGGGCAGCCAGGAGGAAGGCGGCGGGATCGGGCTTCTTGGCCTGGACATCGTCGCCGCTGATGACGATGTCGAAGCAGGCCGGATCAAGGCCGATCTCGCGCAGGTTGCCGTCGACCTTGATCCGGTCGGCGGCCGAGGCCACGGCCAGACGCAGACCGGCGGCGCGGGCCTGGCTGACGCAGGTCAGGACTCCGTCGAGGGGCTGTAGCTGGCCCCGGATGCAGTCCAGATACAGGCGATAGGTCTCGTCCTTGTCCTGTGGCAGGCGGATGGTGATGCCGTGGTCGGCGGCCGGGCCGCCCAGGAAACGGTCTTCGCCGGTGCCGACGTAGGGGGTGAAGGCCTGCGGCGGGATGTCAACGCCATGGCTGGTGCGGAACATGCGCCGAGCAGCTTCGCGGATGAAGGGTTCGCTGTCACACAGCACCCCGTCCATGTCGAAGATGATGCCGTGTATGCTGTCGTCGCTGCTCATGGTGACGGCAGTATGTCGTGGCGACAGATCGACGCACCTGCTGTTGACGTCATCCTCGGCAGAGTGCCTGTCAGCGGTCCTGGGGGCTCTGATATCCGGTGCTGGACAAGCCAGGACTCCATTCGCAGAGGAAGCCGGTGGGCATCCAGAAACTATCGCCAAAGTCATCGACATCCACCCATTCGCCGCCATCGTAGGTGGCCAGATAGTCCTCGGCGCCGCCGTAGTTGTTGGGCTGGCCCTCCATCCAATAGGTGAAGTCCCAGGGCTCGCCGGTGATCCACACCCAGACATCCTCTTCGATCTCGTCGCTGGCTCCGAGATAGAGGTAGCGACCATCGGCCAGTTCCGTGATGAAGTCCTGTTCCGCCTGACTGGTGATGGTGGCCAGGTGGCCCCCCAGGGCCTCGCAATGGGCCTTGGCCTCATGCCAGGAGAGATGGATATCGAAGGCTGCATACCAATGGCCGTTGAAGAACACCGCATCGGGATGCGGCGGCGTGGCCGGATCGAAGGACACGGTGGCGGCATCACGGCTGCCACCACAGGCGCTCAGCAGGAGCATGGCGATGGCGGTCAGGGGATAGTGGCGACAGGACATGAAGGCTCCTCATGTGCATATCGTGCCCTACGTCTTCATCAGCTCCCTGTGAGGTCCTTACCAAGTCTGGCGGTCCAGCAGGCGATAGCCGATGGCTTCGCTGACCTGGTCGAGTCCGGGCTGGTCAAGGCCGTCGAGGTCGGCGATGGTGCGGGCGACCTTGAGGATGCGGTCATGGGCCCGGGCGCTGAGGCCCAGTTCGTCGACCGCCTGATGGAGCAGGGTCTTGGCCTCGTCATCCAGGCGGACATGGCGGCGCAGGGCCCGCCCCTCCAGGCGGGCATTGGCCTGGCCTTGGCGCTCCAGCATGCGCTGACGGGCGCCCATCACCTGGTCCCGGACGGTGTGGGAATCAGGGCCGGCCTCCTGGCGATCCAGGACCTCCGGCTTCTGGGCCGGGACTTCCAGGTGGAGGTCGATGCGGTCCAGCAGGGGGCCGGAGATGCGGGCGCGGTAGCGATGGATGGCGTCCTGGTTGTCGCTGCACGAGCGGCTGGGGTGGCCCAGGTAACCGCAGGGACAGGGGTTCATGGCGGCCACCAGCATGCAGCGCGAGGGGAAGGTCAGGCGGGCGGCCGAACGGCTGATGGTCAGGTGGCCGTCCTCTAAGGGCTGGCGCAGGGATTCCAGCACCGGGCGGGCGTATTCCGGCAGTTCATCGAGGAACAGCACCCCATGATGGGCCAGGCTGACCTCGCCCGGACGGGGCATCGAACCACCGCCGATCAGGCCTACCGTCGAGACGTTGTGGTGGGGAGCCCGGAAGGGGCGGCAGGCCATCAGGCCCTGGCCGCCGGGCAGCAGACCGGCGACCGAGTGGACGCGGGTGACATCCAGGCGCTCGTCGATGGTCATCGGCGGCAGCAGGCCGGGCAGACGACGGGCGAGCATGGTCTTGCCGCTGCCGGGCGGGCCGATCATCAGCAGGTTGTGAGCGCCAGCGGCGGCGATGGCCAGGGCTCGTTTGGCGTGGTCTTGGCCTCGGACATCAGCCAGGTCCGGGCCGAGGTCCACCAGACGGTCATCGTCCAAGGACGGGGCCACCGGAGCCAGACCCTGCCAGGATCGGCGGATGGCGCTGACCACCTCGCCCAGGCTGGCAGGGGCATGGACCTTCAGGCCCTCGACCACCGCCGCCTCCTGGGCGTTGTCCGGGGCCACCACCAGGCGCTGGACCCCGGCATCGCGCAGGGCCAGGGCGCAGGCCAGGACTCCGCGCACCGGGCGCAGCGAGCCGTCCAGGGCCAGTTCGGCCAGGAAGGCGGTATCGTTGTCGATGTGCAGGTGATTGTCGGCGGTGGCGGCCAGGGCCAGGGCGATGGCCAGATCGAAGGCCGGTCCCTCCTTGCGCCGGTCGGCCGGGGCCAGATTGATGACCACCGTGTCCTCGCCGCCGTACACTAGGCCGCAGGACAGCACCGCTGGCACCACCCGTTCGATGCTCTCACGCACGGCGGCATCCGGCAGACCGACCACGGTGGTGCGGCCGGCACCGTAGGTCGGCTCACGGCGGCTGGCCTCGACCAGTACCGGATAGCCCTCAACGCCTTCGAAGCCGGCCGCGTATAGGCGGGTCAGATGATGGTAGTGCTGTTCCATGGTCGTCACAGGCTAGACAGCTGACTGATTCTGGCAAGACCTGGGTAGGGTCTGAGCCAGCAGGGCCCGTACCCGCCGGGTCATGATCGTGGCCAGGATGAGGGTTGTCAGCAGGCTCAGGGCCAGGATTGGATACAGCCACAGTCCCAGAGGGTTGCTGCGCTGTTCAAGCAGATGGGCCCCGCCCGCAGCGCCGACCAGTGCCGAAACCACAATGCCGGGCAGTTGCGCCAGACCGCCGACAATGATGACCGTCATCATGGGGACCCGGCCCAGTCCGAAGATCAGACTGGCTATGTTTGAGGGCAGGCAGTTGGCGAGGCGGATCAGGAATACCGCCCGCCATCCTTCACGGGCCAGGGCAGCGTCGATGGCGCTGACCAGACGGCGGCGGTCCAGCCAGCGGCGGGCGGCCTCGCGACCGCAGTGACGGACCACCAGCATGGTGATTGCTGTGGCTAGCGAGGTTGCGGTCAAGATCAGCAGGGTGCCGCCCACCATGCCATACACGAATCCGGCCAGCAATTGCAGGATGAGGGGGGGCAGGAGGCAATTCCACAGGGTCAGTACCAGCAGAAACAGCAGAACCCCGCTCATCTGGGCATCAATCAGCTGGGTATGCACGGCGATGGCCCACTGCTGTACCGGCAGGCACCACGGCAGTACCAGCAGTACCAGGACCGCAACCAGGAGCACCAGGCCCGGCCACGGTCGGCTGACCGGTGGTAGAGATGGGTCATCCGGCAACATGGGCGGGCATGCTAACACGGCCCATGGGCAGCCCAATGGTCATTGTTCGGGCCCGATCCCTGGCGGTCCGCGCGGACCACCGTTGACAAGCCGAGTCCTTGCTGACACTCTTCAGCCAGCCGGACCCCGAGAGTCCGCCGACACCGAATCTGGTCAGGCCTTGACGGGAGCAGCCATAAGGTGTTCGGGGGCGTCTCGGGTGTTCCGGCTGTTTTCATGATATCGCAACCTGTTGCGCTGTGCCTGGGAGTCTGTGCGGAATAGACTGACGTGTCGCCTGGCCTGGCCTTTTCGGTTCCGGGCTCGCCAATACCCATCGCCTATCACAAAACCACCACGGAGCACCGGGCCTTGGCCCGCGTGCCTACGCGCGGTTCCCATGCTATCTTCAAGAACC
>SLQH01000204.1 GCA_007131555.1 Planctomycetota bacterium
CGGGCACGGCGGTCATGCTGTTCTGTGATCGCATGATGCTGGCCCAGTACGAGGCGGCGGCCATCGCCGCCGCCGTGCCGGCTGGTCTGGCGGCCTTCGCCGCCATGACCTTCTTCCTGGGCACCGCCAGCTACGCCCAGACCTTCATCGCCCAGTTCACCGGGGCCGGGCGGCCGCAGGACAGTGGGCCGATGGTCTGGCAGGGTCTGTACATCGCCCTGGGGGCCGGGTTGCTGCTGGCCGCCCTGTCGTTTCTGGCTGGTCCGCTGTTCGCCTTGATCGGCCATCCACCCCTGGTTCAGGCCTATGAGGCCAGCTATTTCCAGATCCTCACCGCCGGAGCGGTGTTCACCATGGTGGCCCGGGTCGGCGGCACCTTCTGGGGGGGTCGGGGTCGGACCTTGTTCGTGATGTATCAGGGCCTGGGTGGCGCGACTCTCAACATCGTCTTCAACTACCTGCTGATCTTCGGCCACGGTGGCCTGCCTGAGCTGGGCATCTGTGGTGCCGCCTTGGGCTCGATCGGTGCCGAGGCGGTGGTGGCGGTGGTCACCCTGGGCCTGTTGTGGCGGCGGCGACATCGTCAGGCCTTCAATACCCTGCCCCGGCGCACCTTCCGGCCTGAACTGATGCGCCGCCTGTGGCGCTTCGGCGCCCCACATGGGGTCCACTTCTTTCTCGATCTGATGTCGTTCACGGTCTTCGTCCAGCTGATCGGGCGGCTACCGGCCACCATGGTGCGCGGTGGTGGCGACATCCAGGAGGCCGCCAACATCGTCTTGAGCCTCAACCTGATCTCGTTCCTGCCGATGGTCGGCCTGGGCCAGGCTACCGCCATCCTGGTCGGCCAGGCGGTTGGGGCTGGCGATGTGCCGCGAGCCCGGCGTCAGGTATCCCTGGCCCGCCGGGTGGCCCTGCTCTACATCATCCTGGTCACCCTGTTCTATGTGCTCCATCCCCAGCCGCTGCTGGCCCTCTTTGAGCGCAGCGATGATCTGGCCCAGGTAGCGACCATGCGCCTGGCCCGCCAGTTGTTGTGGTTTGTCTGTGCCTGGCAGCTCTTTGATGCCCTGTGGATCGTCCATTTTTCGGCCTTGCAGGGAGCCGGGGATACCCGATTCGCGATGTGGATGAGCATCATCATCGGGTGGTGCGGCTTTGTGGTGCCGGTGGGCATCGCCTATGCCTTGGGGGCATCGCTGTGGACCCTGTGGTCCTTGTTGGTGGTCTATGTCATGTTGGGCACGGTGATCTTCGCCTGGCGTTACCGCAATGGGGCCTGGCAAAAGATGTCGCTGGTCCATGGTCAGGGTCCAGCACTGCCGACAGTCGCCAGTCAACCGCTGCCGGCAGTGGTCGAGACCCTGGCTCCACCGTGATGATCAAGCGCCCTCTTTCCAGCGCATCCGCTTGACCCGCAGGGCGATGCCCTTGAGGGCCTGGGTGGCAGGGGCCTGATCGTTGGTGACGAAGGGGGTCCGGCTGCGGACCGAGGCGCGAACCTGGCGATCGCTCGGCAGGTGACCCAGGAGGGCCAGTTCGCAGGACAGGTAGGTGCGGGCCACCTGTTGTAGGCGCTGGAAGGTCTGCATGGCCTCCTGGGCGCTGGTGGCGTTGTTGACCACCACATGGAAGCGCAGGTCACGGCGCAGGGCCATGCTGACCTTGATCAGGGCGTAGGCATCGGTCAGGGAGGTGGGATCGGGGGTGATCACCATGGCCACCTCGCGGGCGGCGAGAACGAAACTGGTGACCTCGCGCTGGATGCCGGCGGCGGTGTCCAGGACCAGCAGGTCGTAATCGCGGGCGATGTGCTCCAGGGCCCGCAGGAGGGTGGCGATATGGGCGTTACCCAGGCGGGTCAGCTCTTCCCGGCCAGAGGCGGCCGGCAGCAGATCAAGACCCCGGCGGTCACGGACGATGGCCTCGCTCAAGGGGACCCGTCGTTCGATGACGTCGAACAGGGTCACCAGGGGGTTGACGCCCAGCAGGATGTCGGCGTTGGCCAGGCCGAGGTCGCAGTCGACCAGCAGGGGGTGCAGGCCCATGCGCCCCAGCAGCAGGGCCAGATTGACGGCCACGGTGGTCTTGCCGACCCCGCCCTTGCCACCGGTGACGACCAGGGCCGGTAGGCGGCGTTGGTGTAGCTGCTGGTCCTCGGCCAGTTGCCGCAGGACCTGGGCCTGGTCATCGCCGCTCATGCTGCGCACATCTCAGGGGTGAAGACCATGCGGGCCAGCTCCAGGGGATCGGCGGCGTGGAAGTCATGGGGGACCTCTTGGCCGGTGGTGACGTAGTTCAACGGCAGACGGTGACGACGCAAGCAGCCGAGCAGCCGACCGGCGGCGAGGTTCTCATCCAGCTTGGTGAGGATGGCGTGCTCGATCGGCAGGGTCGAGAAGCGTTCGACGATGCCGGCGAACTCGCTGCGTCCGCAGGTCGCCGGGGCGGCCAGCATCACCTGCAGGCCGGGCACCTGGCGGCAGTAGCCGCGCAGTTCCTGGAGGCGGGCCTCGTCACGCGGATTGCGACCGGCGGTGTCGATGAACACGTTGTCGCAATCGTGCAGGGAGGCCAGGATCTCCTTGAGCTTGGCCGGGGTATGGGCCACGGCGAAAGGGGCATCAAGCAGTTCGGCATAGGCCTGGAGCTGGTCGCTGGCCCCGACCCGGTAGGTGTCGATGGTCACCAGGGCCACCCGACGCCGCTGGCGCAGGACCAGATCCCCGGCCAGCTTGGCGATGCTGGTGGTCTTGCCCACGCCGGTCGGCCCGACCACCATCAGGTGGCGGCAGCCGTTCCAGTCGATGGCTCCAGCCACCGGCGTGTTGTGGGCCAGGAACCGGGCCAGGAACTCCTGCCGTTGGCCTGGCTTGAGCCGGTCGCCGGCCCGTTGCAGGGCCTGATCGCATTCGGCGATCAGTTCCGGTGGTAGGTCGCCGGCCTCCAGACAGGTGGTCAGCTCCTCGCCCAGCGAGGCGGTAGGGGTGTGCTGGCCGAGGCTCAGGCGGGCCAGTTGACGGCGGATGGCAGCCAGTTCATCGCCCAGATGACGATCATCCTGGGCGTTCTGCAGGCCTGCCGCCTGGCCCGGTCGCCGTAGTTCACCGATCAGATCCTGGCGCCAGTCAGTGGCGGCCGGAGCCGGTTTCGGGGCCGGGGCTGGACTGTCATCAGGAGCACTGGAGGCGACCACCTCGTAGCCGCTGCGCGATCCCAGCAGACCCGGAGTCCGTAGGCTGCGGGTCTCGATGATCAGGGCATTGTCACCCAGATCGTTGCGGACCTTCTCCAGGGCCTCGCCCATGGTACGACCGGTGTAGCTGCGCACGATCATGATGGAGTTCCTTGGGGGCAGGGTTCGCAGATCAGGGATTCTTTTTTTTCTCTCTCACAGAGACACAAAGGCACGGAGGGGAAGCAGTCGACGACCTTGGGAATCGGAAGGTATGGTTGCATCTCTGTGTCTCTGTGTCTTTGTGAGAGAATGATCGAACGTTCATGGTAGGGGCGGTGGTGTTCATGAGTCCTCCAGGCCGATGGTGGCCAGGACTTCGACGGGGATGTCGGCGCCGATCTCGCCGTAGCTGACCACGGCCAGGTCGGGGAGCATGCGTTGGGTGATCTGGCGCATATGGCGGCGCAGTTGGCCGGTGGTCAGTAAGACTGGTTCGAGACCGTGCGACAGGGCGTCCTGGACCGCCTCGCCAAGGCGGTCGATGAGGGCCGAGGCCTCGGCCGGGGCGATGCCCAGGCCGCCGCCCTGCTGGGCCGCAACGATGCTGGAGGCCAGACGCTGTTCGGTGGCGGGATTGAGGATGACCGCTGGCAGTCGCCCTTGGTCATCAAGCAGGTGGGCGGTCACCGAGCGACCGAGATTGGTCCGTGTCATCTCGACCAGGGTCGGGGCTTCACGGTCGGGATGGTCGCTGATGGTTTCGAGAATCTTCTCGAA
>SLQH01000176.1 GCA_007131555.1 Planctomycetota bacterium
GCGCCAGCGGGGTACAGCGATGATGGCGACGCCCCAGCCCATAACGGCCTCAAGAGCCATCGCCCGCCAACGCACACGGGCCAAGGCCCGGTGCTCCGTGGTGGGGCGCTAGGCCTTGACAACACACGCGACAGTTCCGGCGATGTATGCCGATCTCACAGCGTAGTCAAAAAGCCCATGCGTCGTGTTGGTCTGTGCCGGACAAGCTCCTGATGTCAGGTCTCGCTGGTCCCGCGCATCATCACCAGCTTGCCGGAGCGCATCAGTTCCAGAATCTCCCAGCGCCGTAGCAGGCCAACGCAGGCGTTGATCTTGTCGCTGGAGCCGGACACCCGCAGGATCATCGAGTCGGGGCCGTAATCGACCACCTTGGCCCGGTAATGCTCAACGATCTGGAGCAGGGCGGTGCGTTCTTCAAGGGCCACGCGGATCTTGATGAGGGCGATCTCGGTATCGATGATGTCTTGCCCGGTATGATCGGTGGCATGGACCACGTCGACCAGCTTGGCCTGCTGCTTGATGATCTGCTCGAGGATCTGGGGATCACCGGAACAGGTGATGGTCATGCGCGAGAAACCCTGGCTTTGGCCGGGGCAGACCACCAGGCTTTCGATGTTGTAGCCACGCCGGGCGAAGACCTGGGCGATCCGCACCAGGACTCCAGGGCGGTTGCGGACATGCAATGAGATGGTGTGCAACTGCGGTTGATCAGCGGCGGTCATGGCTCGATTCCTTGCAGAGGGGCGAAAGCAGGGGCGTGGAAAGAGAGGCGGTTTAGGACTCGCTGCGGGCCTTGGTGGTCACCATGCCACCATACGAGGCCCCCGGCGGGATCATGGGATAGACGTTCTCTTCCTTTATGGTGTGGGCGTCGACCAGACAGGGGCCGTCGTTGTAGGCCATGGCCTCGCCCAGGATGCGGTCGATATCGGCGGCCCGGCGCAGGTGCCAGGCAGGGATGTCGTAGGCGGCACAGAGCTTAACGAAGTCCGGGCTGCCTTCGAGATCGGTGCCGTGGAAGCGGTCGTCGAAGAACATGTTCTGCCATTGGCGGATCATGCCCAAGGTGCCGTTGTTGAGGATCAGGATCTTGACCGGCAGCTTGTGGATGCGGGCCGTGGCCAGTTCGGTCATGGTCATCTGGAAGCCGCCGTCGCCGACGATGGCCCAGGTCGGGGTGCCGGTGCCCATGGCCGCGCCGATGGCCGAGGGCAGGCCGAAGCCCATGGTGCCGGAGCCGCCCGAGGAGATCCAGTGACGGCTGCGGGTGGTGCGCAGGTACTGGGCCGCCCACATCTGGTTCTGCCCGACATCGGTGGTGACGATGCAGTCGCGGCTGCCGAGCTGGTCAAGACGGTCGAGGACCTGTTGGGCCCGCAGCCCGCCCTTCTTGGCGTAGCGCAGGGGGTGCTGGCGCTTGAGTTCCTGACAATGTTCCAGCCAGGCGTCGGAATCAGCCCGTTCAATCAGGGGCAGCAGGTCTTCGGCCACCAGGCGGGCATCGCCGGCCAGGCAGACCTCGGGTTGGATGATCTTGCCGAATTCGGCCACGTCGATGTCGACGTGGATCTTGATCGCCTCAGGACAGAACTTGTCGAGCTGGCCGGTGATCCGGTCGTCCCAGCGCGAGCCGATGGCCATGATCAGGTCACAGTCATGGACCGCCTTGTTGGCATAGGGGGTGCCGTGCATGCCAAGCATGCCCAGATGCAGGGGATGGTCCTCGGAGCAGGCCCCCTTGCCGAGCAGGCTGTTGACGATGGGGGCCCCCAGGCGGTCGGCAAGAGCACTGATGGCCGGGCCGGCCCCGGAGATGACCGCGCCATGACCGACGTAGAGCAGGGGCCGCTTGCTGCGCGACAACAGGCGGGCGGCCTGCTCCAGGGCGGCGGTCTCAGCCCGCTGCGGATAGTGGTAGCCGGGCAGGGACAGCTCCTGCTCCACGGCCGGGGCGGTGCAGATGCCGGTGCTGGCATCCTTGGTGATGTCGATCAGGACTGGGCCGGGGCGACCAGAGGTGGCGATGTAGAAGGCCTCCTGCATCACCTGCGGCACCTCGTTGGCGTGCTTGATGAGGTAGCTGTGCTTGGTCACGGCGTAGGTGATGCCGGTGACATCGGCCTCCTGGAAGGCATCCTTGCCCAGCAGGGGAGCGATGACCTGACCGGTGATGACGATCATCGGCACCGAATCCATCAGGGCCGTGAACAGGCCGGTCACGGTATTGGTGGCGCCTGGGCCAGAGGTCACCATGACCACGGCCGGCTTGCCAGTGGCCCGGGCATAGCCGTCGGCCATGTGGCAGGCACCCTGCTCATGCCGGGTATTGATGAAGCGGATCGGGGAATCCATCAAGGCATCGAAGATGGGCATGATGGTGCCGCCCTGATAGCCGAACACCAGTTCGACCCCGGCCCGTTCGAGGTGGCGGACAAGCTGGGTGGCGCCGTTGAGGCTGGTCATGGTGCAATCCTTTCCTGTGACAAGCGAAATGATGATGACCAGCGGAGCAAGTCAACAAGAAAATCGCATCCGGGAACGAAAAAGAGCCGCATGACGGCGAGGCGCATAGAAAACAATGACGAACAATTGACAATAAGGCCGTCAGCAAGCGCTGTTAATCAAAAAGATGAACAAAACACAGGCAGCGCTTCTCTCCAGCCGACAGCGGGATTCAGGGAGAATGTCCCAAAAAAACCCCGGAAGCCACGCTTCCGGGGGCGCAGTGATCGTGCTGTTCGGGCCTGTCACAGGCTGGCCATGATCTCCTGGCCATGACCGGCCGAGCCGAGGACGGCCTGGCACTTGTGCATGTAGAGCTTCTGGAGGCTGTCACGGGCGGGGCTCAGGTACTGGCGGGGATCGAAGTGATCCGGGTGCTCGGCAAAGTGCTTGCGGATGGCGGCGGTCATGGCCAGGCGGCCATCGCTGTCGATGTTGATCTTGCATACCGCGCTCTTGGCGGCTTCGCGCAGCTGGTCTTCACCGATGCCGATGGCGTCGTCAAGACGGCCGCCGTTGTCGTTGATGATCTTCACCAGCTCCGGGGGCACCGAGCTGGCGCCGTGCAACACGATGGCGAAGCCGGGGATGCGGCGCTCGATCTCGTGCAGGATGTCGAGGCGGATCTTGGGGTCCTGGCCGGGCTTGAACTTGAAGGCCCCATGGCTGGTGCCGATGGAGATGGCCAGGGAGTCGACTCCGGTCTGGCCGACGAACTCCTCAACCTCATCAGGCTGGGTGTAGACATGCTCGGCGGCCTCGACGTCGTCTTCGATGCCAGCCAGCACGCCCAGTTCACCTTCCACGGTGACATCGTGGTCATGGGCGTAGGCCACGACCTGTTTGGTCAGCTCGATGTTCTTGGCGAAGGGGTGATGCGAGCCGTCGATCATGACGCTGGAGAAACCCGAATCGACGCAGGCCTTGCAGATCTCAAAGTCGGCACCGTGGTCGAGGTGGAGGGCGATGGGCAGGCCCTTGCCGCCGGTCAGTTCCTTGGCGTATTCCACAGCCGCCTGACCGAGGTAGCGCAGGATGGTCTGGTTGGCGTACTTGCGCGCTCCCGATGAGACCTGGAGAATGACCGGGCTGTCAGCCTCGGCACAGGCCTGGATGATGGCCTGCAGCTGCTCCATGTTGTTGAAATTGAAGGCCGGTACGGCGAAGCCGCCGTCCACCGCCTTGGTGAACATGGGCTTGGTATTGATCAGGCCAAGATCTTTGTAGCTGACGGGCATGTCTGTCTCCGATACGGTGCAGATGGTGATGATGTATGACAGCGGCCAGGCCCGCTGCGCGTGCCCCTTCTACGGATTGCCGGCCAAGGGACAAGGCGCGATGTCGTAGCATTGCCACTGGGAGCCTGTAAGGCATAGCCTGGCCAGAGCTGCTCAGCCCCGGACTCGCCAGCAAGCACCGCCCATCACAAACCCACCACGGAGCACC
>SLQH01000006.1 GCA_007131555.1 Planctomycetota bacterium
GCGATGCCCTTCTGGGCATACATCCGCAAGTCTTCATCCTGAAAGGAATCGAGGATATAGGGAGCCGCCAGAGCTGCCGACTGGGTCGGCACACTCCGGTAGTCACTACCGCCAGGAATCAATTCGACCCGCAGACGCTCCGCTTCATAGTAGCGGTTGAAGATGTTCATCTGCTCGGCCCGGGCCGGATTGCGGTCGGTACCGTAGCTGATCACGGTATAGGCGCCACCCTCGCTGATGTCCTCGGGATAGAACTCGGCGACATGACGGTTATAGAGATACCAGGGGACGATCAGGGCCACCAACGCGGCGATGATCCACGGCAGTTCCGAGCGGGTCTGCAACGATTCCTTGGTCATAGGCTCCTGCCCCGGGTCGCATCAACGACCCCCACGGTGTGGCGAAGGCAGGAAAACATAGGCCACCGCCAAAGCCAGGCAATGGCTGATTGATGGCGGCGAGAAGTCTGTTTGATCTGATCGCGATGCTCAGAGCAGCGCCTGCTCGACCCCGCGTCAGCAACTGATGTTGATCAGGGCTCCGCCACAGCGACCGGCGGTCGGGCTACGGCCACGTTGATCATAGCTTTTGGCCCGATCACGGTCCTGGCCGGTGACGGTGGTCAACAGATCACTGACGAGGCCGTGATGGATGCGCATCACATGACGGTTCTCATCACTGCGCCGCTGCAAGGCCGAGACCGTGGCCACCAGATCATCGACCGTACTTGCAAAATCGGGGCCGATTATGGCAGAGGTCATATCGTCCAGATCACGAATGCGGGCTGGCCGCTCCAGCCGCAGCCGACGGCCACAAGCCCGCAGGATCTCATCACGCTGACGGCGCTGACCGGAAGCAGTCCGCAACAATGCATCCTGCTGGGCGATCACCGCCGTCAGCTCCTCAAAACGCCCCTTGCGGACCAGATCCGACACTGTCTCGGCGGTCATCAGGAGGGCTTTCTGAGTAGCCAGTTCCTGTTGCAGGACCTGATACAGGCCCTCAATCAAGCTGCCGGGATGCTGGTCCTGGTCACTCATGACGGATCTCCTGGAGACTGGGACCCAGCCGAGGCACCTGGGGCATGGGTCACCAACCAGCGATGGATGACATCGCTCAGACCCAGGCCACCAGCCCCCCGCTCGGCCAATTCATCATGCAGCAGGGACTGGAAATGCTGTTCAGCCGGGCTTTGCTCAACGCCCGATATGGGTCCACCGGCGAAGGGATCCTCCCCCTGACGCAACAGGCTCCGGGCGAATATGGCAGTGAACTCTTCAGCCACCTGACGCAGACGGGCGGCATCGTATCGCTCATCAGCGACCGGTGTCGGCCGGGTCTGATCCATTGCTGTGGAGATATCCATGATCACCCACGCTCCCGTAGTTGCACTGGGTTTACAACTGGCTGTAGGATTGAGACTGGAGACTGGAGAATTGCAGTACCAGAGCCTGGCTTTTTCCCCAGAAGATGAACGGTGTGCAGGATCACATCACCACCAGTTCCGCATGCAGGGCGCCGGCCCGATGCAGGGCCTGGAAGATGGCCACCAGATCACGTGGCCGCACCCCTAGAGCATTGAGCCCGTTGGCGATGTCCTCGACCGACACCCCGCCAACCAACGACAAGGTACCGCGCACCGCCAGAGGACGGACCCCAGACGGCAATTCTGTAGCTGGTTCGCCACCGCCCGGCACCTCCCACACCCGCTCACTGATCATCCGATTGGGATCCTGGGGATCGCTGCGCACCCGCTGGCGGGGATGGACATGCAGGCTGAGGCCGCCGTGACTGACCGCAACCTCAGCGATCTGGACCTCACGACCAACAACGATGGTGCCAGTACGTTCATTGATGACCACCCGGGCAGCAACATCCGGCTCAACCCGCAGGGCCTCCAGCCGGGAGATGGTCGCCACCAGGGTGGCCTCGCTTGGCCGCTGGGGAAAACGAATACGGATCATCGACGCGTCCTGGGCGCTGACCCAGCGCTCACCGAACTCCTTGGCCAGGACTCCGGCCACCTTGTGGGCGGTGGTGAAGTCCGGATCTCGCAGACGCAAACGCAATTCATCACCGAACAGCAGGGTGACCGGCACCTCGCGTTCAACCAAGGCCCCCTGGACCAACTGGCCGACGGTCAGGACATTGTTGTGGCTGGCACCAACGCTGGTCAGCTGGGGACCAGCATCACCGAAGCCGCCGACCGACACCGGGCCCTGGGCCACGGCGTAGATACGGCCGTCAGCCGCTACTAACGGGGTTTGCAGCAGTATGCCGCCGCGCAGACTGTTGGCGTCTCCGATACACGACACCTGGGTCTGGAGCCGGCTGCCATTGGCGGCGAACGGCGGCAGATCGGCGGTCACCGCCACCATCGCCACGTTCTGGGCATTGAGATCGGCATTGGTGAAGTTGAGCTGCTTACGAGCCAGCATCTGCCGCAGCATGTGCAATGCCGCAGGACTGCCATCACCAGTCCCGGACAGCCCCACCACTATACCAACCCCATGTAACTGGTTGTCACGCACCCCTTCGATGCGACACAAGTCCTTGAGACGGACTCCGACTCCTGCGTCTTCGGCTTCCTCGCCCTGGATGACAGCGGCACAGAGCAGGATCAGGGGCATGACAATCAGGCGCATGGGAGGCTCCTAGCCTAGATAAGAGGCAATCACAGGGGCCAGATCACATCCAGCAGACGGCTCAACCAGCCCTGCTGCTGACTGCGGGTCAAGGGCCCATGACCTTCCAGCGAGACCTGGAAGCCGTGCAGCTTCTCAGACATGATGATGTTGTCAGCATTGATGTCGGCAGTCCGGCACACACCGGTCAGGAGGATGGTCTTGACATCACGTCCTACCCGGATTGATCGTCGCGCCTGAACCACCAGATTACCGTTATCGAGCACATCTATCACCCGCCCGGTAACGGTCGTGCTGAAGCTGCCGCGCTGTTCCATTGTGCCTTCTCCCGAGAACTCCTTCTCGGCTTCATAGGCCAGACCGGGCAGACGGTCGCTGGCCCCACTGCCCACCGCCGGCGGCAGGCGATTGGAGCCCGGCAGCATCCGCACTCCGGCATCAGCGCTGCTCTCACGACTGCGCGTAGTACGGGCGGTCTCATTGACAGCCGTGGTTTCTGACACCCGAATGGTGATCAGATCACCGATCCCCCGCGCCACCTGATCATTGTACAGAGTGCCTTCCTGCAGGGTCTCGGCATGAAACAGGCTGGCCGCCGGTAGAGCCGCCACAGTGATCAACAACAGCACCACAAGACGTGCGGTGGGCGTTGACAGACGTTGATGAAGACCACACATGTCGTTCTCCTTGTGCCGTTTGGGCATCGATGGCAAAGGTAACGCAAGCACGGTGCCAAAGATGTCTGGCATAGCGACTGAGCATGGCGAAGGGCCTTTTCGGCCACGTTACGAAAGCACACGAAACGCCTGAAATGTTCCGGGTGCTATCAAGGCCCAGCGCCCCACACGGAGCACCGGTCCTTGGCCCGTGTGCATTGGCGGCCAGTGACCCTTGAGACCGGCATAGGCCGGAGCGGCGGCATCATCGCCGCACCCCACTGGTGCTCTTTTCTCGCCGTACATGATCACGAGTCGCAGTATCAACGAGCCGTAGCACAGGCGCCCTGCCGCCGATCGGGCTGGCACTTGGCGAAGGCATGCAAACCGCGTGTCGGCACGCGGGCCAAGGCCCGGTGCTCCGTGGTGGGTTTGTGATGGGCAGTAGTTACTGGCGAGTCCGGGGACGAAAGGGGGCAAGCCAGGCGACGTGTAAGTCTATCCCTTACAGGCTCCTAGGAGTCTGTAAGGGATAGCGACCGAGCATGGCGCAGTGCATTTTCGAGTCCCGATTTCGTCGAAAACCGCAGCCATAGCCGTAGCTATGGTGAGGTTTTCGGCGGAATCGGGGCCGA
>SLQH01000181.1 GCA_007131555.1 Planctomycetota bacterium
CTGCCCATCGCAAGGCCACCACGGAGCACCGGGCCTTGGCCCGTGTGCAGACGCGTGGATGCCATGCCTTCGCCGAATCCCGGCCCGGACGTCGGCATGATGACCGTCATACGGCATGTGGATACCGCGCCTCGTGATCATGAGCGGCGATGCTGGACGCCAGCGGCGTGCAACGATGGCGGCAACGCCTTGGCTTGTTCGCTTGCGCCGTGGCTGTATCTATAAGGCATGATTGAGGATCTTGACCAGGATGCGGGACAGCCAGCCCCGGTAGAGACCGGGGCCGGGATGGCCGGTTTTGTCATGATGGTGATCCTTGGTGCCCTGATGTGGGCCATCTGGAACGAGTCCTTTGCCCTGGCCGTGCTGGCTCAGGGGTTGGTGTTGAGTGCGTTGTCCCTGCTGATCACCAATCATTTCCTGCTCAAGGCCCGCTATCAGGAGGTGTTTCGCCTCTCTCCCCTGGTCGTGCTGCGCTATGTGCTGGTATTGGTGGTAGCGATCTTCCAGTCGGGATTCCACGCCATGTACCTCACGGTGACCGGTCGCATTGATGTCCGGGTCCTGGATCTTAGAACCAGCATCACCAACCCGTTCCATGGGGTCCTGGTGGCCAATGCCATCACCTTGACGCCAGGGACCGTCACCATCGATCACCAGCCGGGATCGTTCAAGGTGATCTGCATAGAAAATCCTGATGACGATCCCGAGCGGGCCGGTGAGATCATCAAGGGGCGCTTTGAACGGGTCTTTGCCGATCGGGTATCGGCATGAGTTTTTATCATCTTGCCATGAGTCTGATCGCCCTCTCGGCTGTTGGCAGTCTGATTCGGATCGTCATCGGTCCGACCATCTGGGATCGCCTGCTCGGGCTGGGATTGACCTCCAGCAAGGTGACCCTGGCGGTGATCCTGGCCTCGTTCATGTATGAGGCGAGCTACATCCTTGATCTGGCCCTGCTGTTTTCGATCCTCGGCTTCCTGATCACGGTGTTGTTGGCCCGTTTTGTGGAACGACGGGGGGTCCTGTGATGGCCGAGTGGCTGCCCATAGTTGGTCAGGGGATGATCCTGTTGGGCCTGGTCTTCATCTCCTTCGGGGTCTATGCGGTATTGCGTCTCAATAATTTCTACGCACGCATGGTGGTGACCTCCAAGGTCGAGGCCATGGGCTTCACCACCGTGACCATCGGCGCCATGATCCTGGTCGGTCTGGACATCATCGCCGTCAAGTTGCTGGTGATCCTGTTGTTCGAGTTGCTGACGGTCTCGGTGAGCGCTCATGCCATTGCCCGCTCAGCCTGGAACAGTGGCTACCACCTGCCGCCACCGCCGGAGCCCTCCGGTGATTGAAGCAGCCCTCCTGGTTTTGATGGGCGTCTTCGCCCTGTTGGCCATCCATAGTCAGCTGTTGCGGCGTGCCATCCTCTATCTGGCGATGATGTCCTTGCTGGGGGCCTTCCTGTATCTGCGCTATGCCGCTCCGGAGCTGGCCATCGCCGAGGCTGCCATCGGCAGCGGCCTGGTCACCTTGCTGTATCTGGCCGCCCTCAAGCGCAATCGGGTCTATACCATCGGGGTCATTGGCAAAGACGGCGGCAACCGCCTCCAAGACTCCTATATCCGCCATGCCGAGCGCAGCCGGGCCCTGCGCGAGGTGCGCGGCTTCTTCGCTGCCCGTGAGTTCGAGGTCCAGACGGTCTTCATTCCCGAATCCCTGGAGACGGCCCTAGCCAACGACGCCTACGATCTGGTATTGCAGGAGGACGATGAGGGCATGATCGCTTATACCGACGATGAGAGCTACATCATGCTGGAGTTGGAACTGATGTGCCAGATGCACGGCGCATCTTCACTGCGCTTCGTGCGCCATTGAGCGTCAGGAGATCGGCCATGCGTCCGTGGCTCAGTGCCCTGCTGTTGGTGAGCGTCTATGTGCTGGTGATGACCATGACCCACGGTCATGCATCGCCCCATGATGCCTTTTTGTGCGACTACGTGTTACGCCATTTCCATGATGATACCGGGGCCCACAATGCCGTGGCGGCAATCCTCCTCAATTACCGGATGTACGATACCATGTTCGAGGCCCTGATCCTGCTGACGGCCATCGTCGGCATGCATCAGTTCCTGCCCCGGCGGGCGGACATCGAGGCTGGGGAGGAGGCTCGTCATGGCTGAGCTGCATCCGACCGAGGAATCGCTGGTCCTGCAGCTGATCATCGGCCTGCTCTATCCCTTCATGCTGCTGTATGGCTTCCATATCATTCTCAATGGCCAGTTCACTCCCGGCGGCGGCTTCCAGGGCGGGTGCATCCTGGCGACCTTGTTCGTGGCCCGTTATGTGGTGTTTCCGGTCGATGACATGGACAGCGAACGGATGCATATCATCGAGCGCCTGTTCCTGGTCCTGATCCTGGTCATCCCGGTGTTGCTGTTGTTCACCGGGGTGGTCTCCCGATACCCCGCCTATCGTCCTCTCTATCTGATGATCATGGACCTTGTCATTGGGGTTGAGGTCGCCTTTGGTCTGGGGGTGGCGGTGTTGCGATTCGCGTTTTTCCAGGGGGTTGGCCAGACATGGCGCTTATAGATCTTGTGACTGCTGACAATCTGGCCGTGGCCCTGTTCTTCATCGGCCTCTATGGAGCCATGACCCAGCGCAACATCATGAAGACCATCATGTCGGTGGGGATCATGGATACCGGGGCGATCATCTTCATCATGATGGCCAACCGGCCGGCCGATGCCGTGCCGCCGATCCATGGCTCCCCGGTCGAGCAGATGGCCGATCCCGTTCCCCAGGCCCTGATGATCACCGCCATCGTCATCGGGGTGTCGGTGGTGGCCATGTGCCTGGCCATGTACATGCGGGTCGCCTACCGCTACCGCACCGCCGACTGGCACATTCTCGTCCACCGGATCGAGAAGTGACATGATCTACGGCATCCCCCTGTATGTCCTGATCATGCTGCCCCTGCTGGCGGCGGCGGCGGGGTACTTTCTGCCCCGGCGGGCTTATCATCATCTGTTGGCGTGTACCAACCTGGCGGTCGTGGCCCTGGCAGTGATGACCTTCGTCGTGGTCCGCCATCACGGGCCGGTGGTCCATCATCTGGTCGGCTGGCCGCAGGGGATCGCCATCCGTCTGGTGGCCGACCTGTATGCTGTGCCCCTGGTCCTGCTGACGGCTCTGTTCTTTGCTGGGGCCTTCTTCTTCAGTACCCGGGCCGCCTATCTGGATCGTACCTTCCTGTTTCTGTTCACCCTCCTGGAGTGTTCGCTGCTGGGCATCTTCCTCAGCGGCGATCTGTTCAATATCTATGTCATGATCGAACTGGGGATGCTGATCATCGCCATCCTGATCATGTACAAGCAGGACAAGCAGTCGGTCTATGACGCGATGCTGTACCTGATGGTCAACTTCATCGCCATGGCCTTCATGCTGCTGGGCCTGGGCTATCTCTATCGTTTGACCGGGGTCCTTGACCTCGACCTCCTGCATCAGCGCCTGGCCCAGCTGGACGATCCCCGGCCGGTCCTGGTGCCCTATGCCCTGATCATCACTGCGGTGGCGGTCAAGGCGGCCCTGTTCCCCCTGTTCAGCTGGCTGCCTCGGGCCCACGGCGCCCCCAGCGCCCCGACCACGGTGTCGGCGGTGCTGTCTGGGGTCCAGGTCAAGGCCGGGGTCTATCTGCTGGTGCGGCTGTCGCTGGTCTTTGCTCCGGTCATTGATGCCCAGGCCTTCTTCATGGTCCTGGGCTTCATCACCGCCGTGGCCGGCTTCTGCCTAGCGATCGCCCAGAAGGACATCAAGCTGATCCTGGCCTATCATACCGTCAGCCAGGTGGGCCTGATCGTGATGGGGCTGCATCTGGGTACCGAGGTGGCCTTCTGGGGCGGGATGTACCACATCATCAACCACGCCCTGTTCAA
>SLQH01000482.1 GCA_007131555.1 Planctomycetota bacterium
AGGCTGTAGGCGATCAGGGTCTCACCAGGGTCATCGGAGATCAGCAGTTCGCCGATCCCCGCCGGCCGCTTGCGGACCTGATCGCGGGAGAATGATGCCGTCTTGTGGCCCATCAGATCATCCCTTCGCGTACACGGCCGGATGGCGGCTGCGCAGACCACCATGGGTACCGGTCAGACTCTCAGCGTGGCCGACGAACAACAGACCATCATCAGCCAACAACCGGGTGATGTCATCGAGCAGACGCTGGCGCACGGCGTTGTCGAAGTAGATCATCACGTTGCGGCAGAACACCGCCTCCATCGGCCCCCGCATGGGGAAGGGCGGGGTGGACAGGTTCAGGCGGCGGACGGTGATCAAGCGCCGCAGGCTGTCCTTGGCCTTATACAGCGCCCCCTTGGCCCCACTCTCACCGGTGGCGCTGAAATAGCGTTGGCGCAGAGCGGCCGAGAGTGGCCGCAGGCTCTCCTCGCTGAAGATCCCCGCGCGGCAGCGGGCCAGAACTTTGGTACTGATGTCGGTGGCCAGGATGCCAACATCGAGGCGCTCCAGGGGCAGATGCTCGGCCAGGGTCAGGGCCATCGAATAGGGCTCCTCACCGCTGCTGCAGGCCGCCGACCACAGCCGCAAGCGTTGGCGACCGCGATCGACCATGCCCCGCACCAGATCGGCGAGGATGGTGAAATGGGCCGGCTCGCGCATGAAACTGGTGACATTGGTACTGATGGCATCCAGCAGTTCGATGATTTCCTGGCCACTGTCATCTTCGCGCACCAGCGCCAGATAGGCCCGATGGTCGCTCAGCCCCAGGGCCCGCATGCGCTTGCCGATACGGGCCCGCACCAAGGTGGCCTTGGCATCCCCCAGACGGATCCCAGCCTGGGCATAGACCAGTTCCTGGAAGGCGGCAAAGGTCTTGCCGTCCATCTCCGGATAGGCACTGACAGGATCCATGGCGGCCTCTCAAAGGGTGGGTGCGATCGTTGGGCGCTGTACGACGTGTCGATCACCAAGGGCTACGGAAGACGATCTCGGAACAGGTGATCAGGATTGCTGGCTCGCCGTGATGGCGATGATTTTCTGCAGGGCGACGTTTCGGGAAGAGTTTTCACTACGAATCTCGCATATCTCGCGAATACGATTCACTGTTCAACGCTATTTCATTGCTCCCTCTTCTATTCGCGTGATTCGCAGTTACTTTTTGCCTTTGAAAGACCCCCATACGCAGGTGCCTGTCTGATATGAACCCGAAGAATGCCATCAAGCCACTATCACTAGATGCGGATGTTCAGTCGTTCCTGAAGTCGATTCCATTGCATTGGTGGTCAGTCAATCAGTCGAGCGGCGGGCGCTGCCCGCCGCTCGACTGTCAGCCCTAGAAGTCCTTGAAATCCTCATCATCCAGGGGGATGGCGGCGTCGGGCTTCTTGACGGCCGGCTTCTTGGCAGCCGGCTTGGCTGGGGCGTGGGCGATGTGGGCCACGGGCCGGGACGGAGCATGGTGCTGGAACTGCTGGGGAGGACGACGCAGCGGAGCGGATCCGGTGGTCTGATCGGCTCCGCCGCCAACCATCCGCACCAGGACATTGACCATGTCGTTGAGTTCCTGGGCCTGAGCCGATAGCTCCTCGCTGGCCGAAGCGGACTCTTCGGCGTTGGCGGCATTCTCCTGGGTGACCTGGTCCATCTGGGTCACCGCCTGGGTGACCTGATCGATGCCCTGGGCCTGTTCCTGACTGGCAGCCGAGACCTCATTGATGAGCTGACTGACCTTGCCCACGGTGGTGACGATATTCTCCAGGATACCGGCCACCTCGCTGCTGACCTGGACCCCGCTTTCGGTATTGACCTGCGAGCCCTCGATCAGGGCTGAGGTGCTCTTGGCGGCCTCAGCGCTGCGCTGGGCCAGGTTGCGCACCTCTTCGGCCACCACCGCGAAGCCCTTGCCAGCATCACCGGCCCGGGCGGCCTCAACGGCGGCATTGAGGGCCAGCAGGTTGGTCTGGAAGGCGATCTCATCGATGGTCTTGATGATCTTGGCCGTCTCATCGGCTGAGGTCTTGATCTTGCCCATGGCCTCAGAGAGCCGACGCATGGCCTCCTGGCCCTGATTGACCGCCGTGCTGGCCTCCTTGGACATGCCATTGGCCTGGGCCGAGTTGTCGGCATTCTGCCGGGTCATGGCCGCCATTTCCTCAAGGCTGGCCGAGATCTCCTCCAGGCTGGAGGCCTGCTCGGTGGCCCCTTCGGCCATCTGCTGACTGGAGGAGGAGACCTGTTCAGAGGCGCTGGTGACTTGTTCAGAGCCCGACGACAGGCCGGCGATCACCCGCCGCAGGGCGGCATTGATGGAGCGGGCCAGGAGCAGACCGATGGCCAGGGCCAGGAGGACGCCGACGATGCTGGCGATCAGGGCGGTCCATTCGAGGATCTGGGCCATGCTCATGCTGGCTGCAATCATGGTATTGGTATTGGTGTTATTGTTGGCTGTCAACTGATCGAAGGTCTCGCCCATAGCATTGGAGTTGGGAATCATATTGCTGCTGGCGACCTGATACTCCTCGTAGAGTCCTGGGCGAAGCGCGTCATCGGTACAGTTCACGAAACGTCGGATCAAGTCATCTAGGATGTCATAATGAGCTCGCCAAGCATTGTACTGCTGCTCTAGCTGCTGCATCAGATTCCGGCCCCGCTCAGACTGGCGGGGGATCTTCTTGAGCCCTTCCATGGCCTCTTCTACCAAAGGCCAACTACGGGCCCGTTCAGCCTGGACATTGCGATAATGCTGGATGGCTTGCTCCAAAGGATCATTTTCAGGAATCCACATATCCAGGGTCTGAGCCCGGATAGTCATCCGCTGGGTGTTGAGGACGGCCAGATACTGGAGATCCGGAATGCGGTTGGTGCCGATGTTTTCCAGATCCGATTCCAGCCGTGACAGACCGATGAAGCCCATGGTTCCGACCACCAGGGTGATAAAAGCCACGACGACGAAGCCGAGGATGAGTTTGGTGCCGATTTTCATGATGATGCTCCTTGATTGAGAGGATAGTAGAGAGGGTTGTGACGGTACCGACCGCCTTAGTCGGCCATCCCGGCGATGGCCACCACGTCATCGCTGCTCAGGACCCGGTCGCTGTCGAGCAGCATGATGACCCGGTCACCGATCTTGCCGATACCGAGGATGAAGGCGGTGTCTACCTGTTCACCGAAGGCCGGGGCCGGTTCGACCTGTTCGGCCTTGACATCCAGGACCTCGCTGACCTCGTCGACGATGATACCCATGACCACGGTGTCGTCGCCACGGTCGACCTGGACCACGATGATGCAGCTGACCTCGGTCTCGGCCTGTTCCGGTAGGCCGAACTTGACCCGCAGGTCGACCACCGGGATGACCTTGCCGCGCAGGTTGATCACCCCCCGGATGAAACCCGGCGTGCGCGGCACCCGGGTCACGGTCATCATGCCGATGATCTCCTGGACCTTGAGGATCTGGAGGCCGTAGTTCTCTTCCGCGAGGCGGAAGGTGAGATATTTTCCGGCGACATCGCCGTCCGGTGCGGGTGGGGCACTCATGGGGACTCTCCTGGGGGATGGAGGAAGGGATCAGGATTCAGGGGTGGACGTCAGGATTTTTCTCACGGAGTCGCGGAGGCACAGAGATGAAAAGAGCAGAAGAAAACATGAAAAAAACTGCGGTGTTTCCCATCATAGGTCACGCTCCTGGGCCAGGCGTACCAGACCGGCGACATCAAGAATCAGGCCAACCTGGCCGTCGCCCATGATGGCGCCGCCGGACAGGCCGAGGACGTCGCCGAGGCCAGCGCCGAGGGTCTTGATGACCACCTGCTGTTGGCCCAGTAGTTCGTCGACCATCACCGCCACCTGCTTGCCGTCCTCCTCGACCACCACACACAGGGCCTGCTGGGGATC
>SLQH01000372.1 GCA_007131555.1 Planctomycetota bacterium
GGCGTCGGGCGACAGCGCAAGGCATCAAGGACCAGCTGCTTGGCGGTCATGGGCGATATTCCTCAAGAAGAATGGTGACGTGGCGATGAGCGCAGCACAACGTCATCATAAGGGCAAAGCGGCATTATACCACGTATTCTTGCCCGTCACCGCCCATTCTCATGGCCTATTATGGTAATCTTATGACATATCAGAAGACGCGTCCGCAGTCTCGTCCGTCCCCAAACCACGAGTCGCCCGACCCAAACGCCGCAAAACATAGCCCAGGGTCCGTAGATACTCGGCATATTCACTTTCCAAGCGGTAGGTCTCAAGCCGCTTGGGATCGGCACTGGTCAGACGATCCTTGAGATGCTCGACAAGACGAGCAAAGACCCGTTTCACCTCGGCCTTGCCAGCAGCAAGGCGGCAAACATCGACGTGTTCCGGATCAGCCAACCCAGCTACGGCCACATCGGCCATGTCGCTCACTGCCGCATGCAGACGATTCATTTCGTCGACCGTATCCGGCGAGGCGACTAAGCCGCGCTCCAGACGATCACGACCCAGGGTCATCATGTCTTCATCGATCTGATCGGAGATGTTTTCCAGCAGATTGGCCACGTAGAGCAGAGTGGACAATCGCGAGACGCTCTCGGCATCCAGGTCCTGGCGACCCAGACGGCGGAGATAGTCGATGATGGCCTTGTGCAGGGCGTCAATCTGCCGCTCCAGCACCCCGACCTTGAGCGCCGCCTCATCAGCCTGGACGGTGAAAATATGCGGCAGATATCCGATCATGGTCACCAAGCGCTGCCCCATGCGGATCAATTCACGGCGGGCTGCATCCAGGGCCACGGACGGACTGGTCAGGAGCTGCTCGTCAAGATAGCGCGGCGTCACTCCGTCAACCGGCATCGCCGCTGCCGCCGGCATGATCCGCTGCAACAGAGTTGCAAAGAGTGGCACCAGGGGCAGGCCAATGACCAGATTGACGGCACAAGACAGAGTCATGGCATGAGCGATGGCCCGACCATGATCGCCAACCGGAGCCAGGGCCTCAGCGGCAGACTGCAGCAGACCCAACAGGGGCAGCCACAGCAGGGAGGTCAGGGTAGCGTAGCCGATATGGAAAGCGGCGGCCTGCTGGGCCATGCGCGGCTTGCCGATGGCCGCCAGGATGGCGGTGATGCCGGTGCCGATGTGGGCCCCCAGGGCCAGGGCCAGGGCTGCCGGCAAAGGCATCAATCCCTGATTGGCGAGTATGATGACGATGCCCACGGTCGCCGCGCTCGACTGGACCACGACCGTGAACAGGGCTCCCACCACCAGGGCTACAATGCGGAAATGCAGAACATGCAGCCAGGCGGTGAAGACGGCACTGTCGCGCAGGGGATGTGTGGCCTCGGCCATGAAATGCATGCCGACGAAGACCAGGCCCAGGCCAAGCAGCACGGTGGCCGCCTGACGCAAGGACTCCCGACGCATGACCGTTCGCCCAAGAAAACCCAGGGCCACCATGAACAGGGCCATCTCGGTGATGTTGAAGGCGATGATCTGGGTATTGACGGTGGCTCCCAGCTTGGCTCCCAGGATGACTCCCATGCCCTGGGGCAGACGCATCAGGCCCGCGCTGATGAAACCGACCACCAATACCGAGACCACTGACGAGGACTGGATCACGGCGGTCATTCCCAGTCCGGTTCCGGCCGCTGCACAACGATTGGTGGTCAAGCCGGTGAGGACGGTATGCAGACGATGACCGGCAGCCCGCTTGAGGGCCGCAGTCAGCACCTGCATGCCATACAGAAACAGACCCAAACCGCCCAACAGGGCAGCAGCAATGGTCATCACGGCTGGTCGTCCGGCGGGCGCTTCAGGTACTTGATGGCCACCACCACGTTACCACGGGCATTCCAGGTGACCTTATCCATCAACGACCGGATCAGGTGGATGCCGTAGCCGCCCAGACGCTTGCCCTCACGCTGACGACGCTCAATGTGCTCAAAAGGAGACAGACTGGGGTCGGGCACGGCATCAGGATCAAAACCGTCTCCTTCATCGGCAATCTGGACGATGATCTTGTAGGGCAGGATGCGACAGCCCAGGCGGATGCGCTTGGAGACATTGCTCTTGTTGCCCCATTCAATGGCATTGCGCCCCAGTTCCTCCAGGGCCAGTCGCAACTCGTTGGCGACATCCTCGCCTACCTTGAAGGCGTCCAGCAGGCCGAGGAACTTCCGATAGCGGTACAGAACCGAATAGTCGCTGCCGCCACTGATCTCAAACCAGCCTTGAGGATCATACTCAACCTCAACCGGCTGGGACTCGCCGGGCATGCGCTCCAGGGCCATGGTTGCAGCCATCATCAGGTCTTCAACTCCGACCGGCTTGATCAGGTAGTCGCAGGCTCCAGCCTTGAGGAAGCGGACGATCAGATCATCTTGGCCATGGGCGGTGAGGACGATGAAGGGTGCGGGATAATGCCGCTCGCGCAGGCGGGTCAGCAACTGCATGCCGTCCATGCGAGGCATGGTGATGTCACTGACGATCAGATCAAAGGCCTGGGGGCGGGCATCGATCTGTTCCAAGGCCGCCACCCCGTTATCAGCAGTGGTCACCGCAACCCCGAGATCCTGGAGGGTCTCAGCGATGTACTCCTGCAAAGGTGCCATGTCCTCGACCACCAGGACCTGGCGGACCGGGGCATCTTCAGGACTGACAGTGCCAGCGGATTCTTCGATCATGATCGGTTCCTTACAGACTTCTGGCGCATTGTCTGTGCACCAGCGGGTCGCTTTCTTTACGATTTGATTATATATTCTGGCAGGGCCCTGCAACCAGCAACCGGCAAGCTCCACGGGCATGCTGGTTGCCTGTCTGCAACAAGCCCTAGCCTGAGGGCATGGTCACGGTCGGCATGAAACGGTATCGGCATCGCACCGCAGAGCAGGAACGCTACATCGGCCCCGGCCCGGACCACCCCCTTGATCAGCAGACGCTGTTCGGCCAGGCCGCCCCCCTGCGCCTGGAACTGGGCTGCGGCCACGGCGAGTTCATCACCGCCGTGGCCGCCCAACATCCGCAGGAGCAGGTCATCGGGGTTGAATATGACCGCCTGCGGGTCACCAAGATCGCCCACAAGCTGGCCAAGGCCGGCCTCGACAACGCCCGTATCTTCCACGATGAGGCCCACCACTTCGTCCGCCACCGGGTACCGACCGCAACACTGCAGCGCTGCTACATCCTGTTCCCCGATCCCTGGCCCCGACGGCGACACCGACGCCGTCGGCTCATCAACCGCTGCTTCCTCCTGGACTTGGCCTGGGCCATGGCTCCTGGTGGACAGGTGGTCCTGGCCAGCGATCGTCATGACTATGTGATGCAGGCCCTGACCAACATCAGCACCCTGCCCGGCCTGTGGCGCAACCGGTGCAACCCCCGCGGCTATGCCTTTGACATCCCGACCCGCTTCCCGACTCTGTTTGAGACCTACAAGAAGGCGGCCGGTTGCTCCATCGCCTATCTCCTGCTTGAGCGCGATGCCACCCCTCCCCCGCCCCGCCTGATCCACCACCGACCCGGCAAAGGCGCACTGTGAATCATCCTTCAGCGTCATTTCTGCTGGATCGTCCGCATAACTGCCCCTCCCGTTCGGCCTCACTGCATCCTGGCACCATGCACCACCACAACGCCCGCTTCGCCATCTCCAGGATCCTCGAAGGATCCTGTTTCGGTCTGCGTGCCCTGGCCCTGACCCAGGCGGCCATGTTGGGCAACTTTGCCGACATCCTCGAAAACCTGCCCCAACGTCTGCTTGAGGCCGCTGCCGCCCTCCCGGTTGATCGCTGCGCCACCACCCCCCCCGGCATTCCCGGTCCTCTGCCCGCCAGCCAGGAGGACCTGTGTCGTCAGATCCTGCCCCTGCTCACCGATCGCCCA
>SLQH01000311.1 GCA_007131555.1 Planctomycetota bacterium
ATGTCTCCCATGGACCATGTCCCCCACTGCCACACGATGGCATGGACAGAGCAAGGCCTTCAGCAAGGGAGACACCATGGCCGATCACGACATCGAACACGGCGAGCATCTGGCCCTTGATTTTGGTCCTGATGGACAAGTGCTGGTGCCAGTGGTGAGTCAGGATGCCATCACCAAGGAAGTGCTGATCCTGTCCTACATCAACCGGGCCGCCTGGGAGGAGACCCGCCGCAGCGGCTACGCCACCTATTGGAGCCGCAGTCGGGGCTGCCTGTGGCGCAAGGGCCAGACCAGCGGTGATGCTCTGCGGGTGGTCGAGATCCGCATCAACTGCGAACAGAATTCCCTGCTGTTCCTGGTCATTCCCGAAGGACGCGGTGCCTGTCACGTCCACCGTGAGGACGGCACGCCCTACAGCAGTTGTTACTATCGCCGGGTGACTGACACCGATAGCTTGGAACTGCTGTGATATTCATCGGCAGCAGCGCAACCACCGACCAGAACGCGCCGGCACCCTGACCGGTCGGTTGAGGTCGACCGAGCTGCCGTCGAGGGCGTCCTCGGCTGAGCGCAGGCCCGGTATCCGGACCTCGGCTTGAGCCTCGTCGCCATCGGTGACCAGGAAGAGGTGGTCGACGCCGGGGGCTGCCAGACGGTAGGCGATGGCCCCGCTGCAGGTGAAGGGCAGCTGCCAGCCGGGTGGCACGGCATGATGGACCAGCAGGTCCTGGGCCGCCTGGTTGCCGGGCCGCATGCAGTCCAGCGCCAGCTGGGTGCCGATCAGCACCGCCCGCCCGGCCCCCAGGCGATGGCTGGTGATGGCCGGGGCATCACCGTGGTCATAGTGGGCCAGGACCTCGGCTTTGGTCACGCTCAATTCGGCCAGGAAGCCGCCGCAGGGCAGGCCGGCGATGCTGTTGGGGGTGTGGCGGGGATTGGCGAAGGCGAACTCATGCAGGACGCAGCCGAACAGAAGCTCGAAGGCCGTGCCCTCGGCGGTGGCGAAGACCCGGCCGCAGTCGTTGTAGTAGGCGCCGGGCATGTCGATGACCAGATGACCGCCCTGCTGCACGTAGTCGGTCAGCAGGGTCATCAACTCCTCGCCGATGGTCAGCATGGCCGGCAGATAGATGGCCGGATAGCGCGGCCCCAGACCATCCCGCAGATTGGCGGTGGTGACGTGTTCAAATGGGATATTGGCGTCGATCAGGGCCCGGGCGGCACCGATACGGGCCCGAACCGGGACGCTACGATACATCTCCCGCCCGGTGATGGCCATCGCTGCCCAGATGGCCTCGTTGTCCCAGTCGACCAGAAGACCGACGGTCGGCTCCTTATGGGCCTGCCACAGCTCGCGCCGCCAACGCCGGGTGGCCTGACCGATGACGCCCACCTGCCGAGCCCGGGCGGTAGGGGCGTTGTTACGGTCGCACAGGGCATACTCGCCCCCCTCCCAGCCGGCGGGCCGGGCATTCCAGCACCACAGGCCGAAGCCCTTGAAGCCGGCCGCCAGGTAGCTGAACATCAGCTGGGTCATGGTCCCGGCATCCACGGTCGCGCCTGGGAACATATCCCGCACCTCCGGGACGAAGGGCGCCTTGCCGCCAGAGAAGTACTGCGGCCCGCCGGTCGACTCCCAGGTCGCGCTCCAGATGCCCTTGGCCCAGTCGGCGGCCACGCTGGCCTGCATATAGGTCGGGCGCAACAGCTCGAATTCCACCTCCTCAAGATGCCATGACGGGTGCATGGACGGGTAGAAGGAGCCATCCTCGGCAATGGCGGTGGCGATGCCTTCCATGTCGACCCCACGGGCGGCGAAGGGCAGGAACAGACCAGCCTCACCCCCGGCCCGGATCGGCTCATCCCGGTCAAAAGCATGGCGGTTGGCGATCGCCCGGGCGATCCGCCCCTCCACCAGCATGTCGGCATGAAAGCGCATGATGTCGCGATAGTGGCGGTATTCCTTGTTGCCGGGCCAGCCCTTGGCCAGCAGAGGCTTGAGGTCCTCCCAGTCGTGCAGGCTGGCGACCGCCTTGGACGAGCTCATCACCGACACGTTCCAGGCCGACAGCAGGCACTCCAGGCTGCCATAGCTGCGCCGCAGCCAGGCGATGAAAGCGTCACATTCCTGGGGTCGCAGGTCATGGCCCCGGTGGGCCCCGACCACGCTGGGGACCAGCCATTCCGGCGGCGCGTTTTCATCATCGAAATCACTCTTGCCGCCGGCACAGGTCGAGACATGGCGACGCTCGTCTTGACGCTCCAGACGACGGGCGGCCACCGCCCGCTGATGGGCCAGCATGGCCGGATGCTCCATGGCCTCATCCAGGGTCAGGTCGGACGGCAGACCCAGGTCGCTGAGCAGTTGCGGCGTGATCGGCTCCCAGCCGCCTTCAGCGTACCACCAAGGCCACAAGCCCTCTTCCAGGGCGATGCGTTGCAGGTCAGTGGACGAGAACCGATCACAGCCCATCACCCCCTTCAGGCAGGTGTAGCCCAGGGACTTGATGGTGCGCATCTGCTCACGCACCTCGTCTTCCTGGATGCCGGCCCAGGCGATGAAGACCACCCCCAAGGGCATTGGCGCCAGGGAACGGAAGTGGCGTTGCAAGGGGGTATCGTGCAGGCTGTCGTAACGGTCGTGCAGGTAGTTGTGCATGGCTGCCTCCAATGGCGTATTATCGCCACAACCAAGGCCGTGACCATGTCGACAGGCATCCTTTGCATGCCCCAAACTGCGTTGTCTTCCCAATCAGTCGATCCAGCCTGCTATTCATTCTCCTCAGGCTCGACCGTCTCCTTCCACGGAAAGTCTGTCTCATCGTGGTTGGCATTGCGGACATGACGACGACTGCGCTCGCGGATCCGGCTCATGCGCTCAGCCCGTTCCTCTGCGGTATTGATCGCCGTTCCAACATCCTGCGTCGATACACGTCGCGTACGGACCACCGCTTCGGCCCGTCCCTTGACGACTGCGGCCCAATCGAGAACGCGCCGACCCTCAATCATATCAAGACACGGCCCATCATGACCACCATAGAGCAGCAATTGCCAACGACGCCGACGACACAGCAATGACCCCAAGACCAACAACCCAGACAATGACCACCACGGAACAACGGCCATGGCAGACCAGTGTTCACGCAACAGGATGGTGACTGCTGTCACCAGAACCGCCAACAGGCCGACCCGCACCCAGGGCCAGGTCCGACGTTCAGCCGCGCCGCCGATCCAGGTGCGGCCAATCAACCAGGCTCGGCGTGGATGACCGCCCAAGGCCGGCAGATGGTGAAAGCGGCCCTCTCCAGCGCGCAGCATCTCAAGGAACGCGGCTTCGCCCCGTCGCACCGGCACCAACAGACACAAGGCCCGACCATCTGCCAACAGCAGCCGCAAGCAGCCCAGCACTCCGCTCGGCAGCAGGCCCACACCCACAACGACACTGACCACAGCCCAGCCAACATGCCCCACAACGGTGGCCACGGCGGCGGCGGCCATCCATGGCAAGGCCCACGCCAGCACCGCCAATCCACGCCGATATGACCAGGCAACAGCCGCCACATCACTGACGAACAGATGATGATCGATGCGCCCCGAACCGCTCGTCATGCGCAGGCGATAACGGCGCCCATCCTCTGCCATATCGATACGATGCAGATAAGCGACATCGCCCCCGCGTCGACCCTGGACGGCAATCAAGAGCACAGCCGCCACCACTACCGGCCACCACTCCTGCCATGACAATACTGGAGCCGTTCCATCCCACCACAGGTCAGCCATCTGGGTGACAAGCTGCGGCCACCAGGCGGCAAGTACCAGCCCCAGCACCCATACACACAGAGCTATCCAGGCCAACAGGGCTCGCATGATCAGACTCCTAGAAACCGCCCAAACACCCCGTCTACGTCGTAGCCTTATCTG
>SLQH01000257.1 GCA_007131555.1 Planctomycetota bacterium
AATCCTCACCATAGCTACGGCTATGGCTGCGGTTTTCGACGAAATCGGGACTCGAAAATGCACTGCGCTTGTGCTCGGTCGCTATCCCTTACAGACTCCTAGGTTACAACCCCAACGGGGTTGCGCAGGCTTTTGCAACCCCGTTGGGGTTGTCGCACAGAAATGCCCCGATCCCCAGGGTAGCGCCTGCGGCGCAACCCTGGGCTGGGCTGTGCAACCCCTTTGGGGTTGAAATCCAGACTGCAGCATGGCCAATCTCCAGGGCCGGTTGAAAACCGGCGGTCCCAGGGGAGGGGCATGGAACACCGCACATGGCCAAGCCCCAGACCTCTTACCTGAAAATGTGAGTGGCAGACATCGCAGAAATGCCCCATCTCCTTGCTGCCGACGATGACGGAGTGCAACTGCACGGTCCAGGATCAGTCGTCGAGAACGACCTGCTCGTGGCCCTGCTGCCAACCCTCCAGGGCGGCGCGGTGCCAGCGGCTGACCGGTGCGCTGGCCAGATCCTCCAGTGCCACCAGGCAGGCTTGGCGGCCGGGCAGGACGCAGAGGTCGCCCAGGGTGGCGGTGAAGGCGCCTTCATAGAACCGGGCCAGCCATCGGCCCCGGCGGTAGAGGTCCAGGACCGGGACCAGCCGCCCAGGCTGCCAGCCGATCTCCTCGGCCAGTTCGCGGCGCAGGCATTGGCTGGCGCTTTCTGTCGCCTCGCGGTGGCCCCCGAAGCAGGTCAGTTGGTTGGGGGCATGGCGACTGCTGGCATCGCGCAGTTCCAGCAGCAGGGACCTGCCGGGGGCACAGAGGATGGCGCAGGCGTATTCCGGACGGTGGAGATGCATGCGGTGGTCCTAAATCCGGCTGGAGGCTTTAGGCTGGAGGCTATAGGGTTGCTTTACAAGGCGATAGAGACAGATTCGGACCTTCGCCCAGAAGGCGTACCGATTCTGTACGCGTATATCCGCTTGAATAGCAACCCTAAGGCCCAAAGTCCAATGCCTAACTGCTGTTTTTAGAGTGGTCAGTCCGCCGCCGGAGCCCGTCCGCAGGGTTGCAGCTCGTGGCAGACGCCGCCGCGATAGTCGCATTCGGCGATCATGCAGGCCGCCAGGTCGGGGTCGACGGCGGCGATGGCCTGGCGGATGGCCTCCATGGTCCGCATGGTCTCGACATGGCTCTTGCTGCACAGGCGCTTGCGGGCCAGGTTGACCAGGCTCTGGGCGTTGATCAGCATGGCGTGGTTGACCGGACTGAGGCGGTCGACCCGGTCGTCGCCGCCCCGGTCGTCGCGGTTGGACATGACGAAGTGTTCGACCCCGATCTTGTGCCGGACCAGATGGACCGATACGAAGGTGGGGATGTCGAGCATTTCGATCCAGAACAGCTGGGTTCGCATCGGGCTGTGTTCGCAGCAGTACATGCGCTTGAGGCTGATGCGCGAGCGGCCACCGTGCATGGTCATGGCGCAGGCCCGGCGCATGAGCTCGACATCGGTCAGTTTCTCGGCGCTGATGCGCGGGGCGCTGTCGCTCATGAGGGACTCCGGGGATCGGGGTGGGTGCGGGGGCTGACCATGGCTGCCTGGGCCGGCGGGGCAAGCAGGGAGGCGATGGCGGCCACGGTGCGGGGGGCGGCGCCCCGGGCCTGGTCCCAGGCCTGCTGACCGGCCCGGCCCATGGCCTGACGGCGGGCGGGATCGGCGGCCAGGGGGGCCAGCACGGCATCGGGCTTGTGGGGATCGACCACCGCCACGGCGGCGGCGGCGCGCAGCACGGCCATGGCATCAGGCTGGTTGCGCCAGTCCGGCCCAACCACCGTGGCGCAGCCGGCGGCGGCGGCCTCCAGCATGTTCTGGCCACCCCGGCCGCTGCCCAGCCCGCCGCCGACCACGCACAGGGCGGCATTGGCGTACAGGGCACCCAGGCGACCGATCTCATCGACGATCACCACCGTGGCCGGGTCGCTGGGGGCCGGGCCGCCGGTGGAACTGCGCCATACCGGGCGGCCATCGGCAGCGACCAGTCGTTCCAGTTCCGGACCGCGTTCGGGATGGCGGGGGCAGATCACCAGACGCCAGCCCTGGGCGGCGCCCCAGCGGGTCCAGCTGGCGTAGAGGGGGGCCTCTTCGCCCTGAGAGCTGCTGGCGATCAGGAACACCTGCTTGGCTGAGGCCGGTCCGGGAGGCAGGCCGATGCGCTGGGCCTCGGCCTCGCGGGCCTGATCATCAGCCGGGCGGACCATGTCGGCCTTGAGCGAGCCGGTGACCGGGCAGCCGCCGACCCCCAGGGCCTGGAGGCGGGCGGCCCACAGCTGGTTCTGGCAGCAGGCGCCGCTGAGCTGGCCCAGCAGGGGCCGCAGCAGGGCCCGGAAGCGGTGGTAGCCACGGAAGCTGCGGGCGCTGATGCGGGCGTTGACGATCAACACCGGGATGCGGCGCTGGAAGCAGGCGCACAACAGCAGGGGCCACAGTTCCAGCTCCAGCAGGATCAGGGCCCGCGGGCGGCTGCGCTGGAGGAAGCGGGCCGTGGCCCAGGGCAGGTCGAAGGGCCAGGGAGCGCGATGATGGTCGGGAAACTGCCGGGTCAGGGCGGCGTCGCCGGTCTCGGTGGTGGTGGTCAGCAGGCAGGGCCCCAGGCCGGCCTCCTCCAGGGCCGGGACCAGGGCCCGCATCAGCATCACCTCGCCCATGCTGACCCCGTGGACCACCACCGCTCCGGCCGGCACCGGGGCGATCCGGCCACTGCACTTCTGGCCCAGGTGGACCAGCCGCCGTCGCCGGATGAGCAGACGATGGGCCAGGGCCAGGAGGATCAGCGGGGCCAGCAGCAGGTAGAGCAGGGCGAACAGGGCCCCGCGCCGTCGCCAGTGGAAGTCCATGGCGGGCCTGGCAGATGGTGCAGCGGCGCGGCAGGGCATGGGCCGTCCTGGAGCCTTCAGCGGTAGATCGGGAAGCGGTCACACAGGGCCCGGGCCGCCTGGCGCACGCCGTCGAGGGCGGCGCTGTCCTCGCGCTGGCGGATGGCGCGGTCGATCAGATCGGCCACTTCCAGGGCCTCGCTCACCCCGAAGCCCCGCGAGCAGATCGCCGGGGTGCCGATGCGGATGCCGGAGGCCTTCATCGGCGGCAGGGGGTCATTGGGGATGGTGTTCTTGTTGGTGGTGATGCCCACCGATTCCAGCAGGGCCTCGGCCTCCTTGCCGCTGATGCCGCCCTGGCTCATGACGTTGAGCGAGAACAGGTGGTTGTCGGTGCCGCCCGAGACCACCTCCCAGCCCCGGCCGATGAAGCTGTCGGCCATGGCGGCGGCGCTGTCCTTGACTCGCTGCATGTAGGCCTTGAAGTCGGCGCTCATGGCCTCCTTGAAGGCCACCGCCTTGGCGGCGATGACATGCATCAGGGGCCCGCCCTGGATACCGGGGAAGACCCGGCTGTTGACCCGCTTGATCAGTTCCGGGCTGCGGGCGAAGATCATGCCGCCGCGCGGCCCGCGCAGGGTCTTGTGGGTGGTGGTGGTGATCAGGTCCGCATGGCCGAAGGGGGTCGGGTGGAGGCCGGTGGCCACCAGCCCGGCGATATGGGCCATGTCGACCACCAGCACCGCATTGACGCTGCGGGCGATGGCGGCGCAGCGCTCGAAGTCGATGGTGCGGCTGTAGTTGGAAGCCCCGACCATGAGCAGGGCCGGCTGGAAGCTGTCGGCCTGGGCCTGGAGGGCATCGTAGTCGATGCGGCCGCTGACCGGATCGACCCCGTACTGCTGGACCTCGTAATCGCGGCCGGAGAAGTTGAGATGAAAGCCGTGGGTCAGGTGGCCGCCGGCATCCAGGGCCATGCCCAAGACCCGGTCGCCGGTCTGCAGGCCGGCAGCATGATAGGCGGCCTGATTGGCCTGGGAGCCGGAATGGGGCTGGACGTTGAC
>SLQH01000537.1 GCA_007131555.1 Planctomycetota bacterium
GCCAAGCGGGCGTGGATGAAGCTCTTCCAGTAGTTGGCGTCGAAAACCAGATGGCGGATGGCTCGTTTCCCTGCCACGGAAGGCATCCGCCAATTCAGGCCGAGGCGATCGCCACGCTTCCGTTTGTAATCGGAGAACGGAATGGACGAGGCACCGACGTAGCGACCGTGGCTTGGTAGTAGCAAAGCGGCCTGTTTGTGGCTTCGGCAAAACTGGTAAACGACATCGGTGGACGTGCCCCAGTTGGCATCGATGAGGAAGCGATCGATGCGCAACTCGGCCCCATCTTCCCGCTGCCAGGGATTTTCAAGGAGTCGGTCCGCGAGTCGATTGAGGCCTTGCAGGATCGTTCCTTCGAGGCCTACACCTGGAGCGACCGACTGAAGGGTTGGGCTGGCATCGCGCAGGGTGAAGTAGCGTCGCCGTTGGTCCGGCTCGGTGCCGTAGTCGATCACGAAGCCGGTGTAGTCCTCCCGCCAACCACAGACGACCCAGTACAGCAGTTTGCCCTGCACATCGACGAATGCCGTCAGGTGATCGACGCCGAGCGGAACACGCCGGCGAGGCAGTCCGTTCAATTTGGCGGCGATGTCGTCGACGGTGAGTTGTTCCTCGGCACCGAGATCCTCGGGCAGCGGTTCATTCTGGTACTCCGCCCAGAATGCAGCTTCATCCTGCAGTTTGAGATTCATCGCATGCTGGATGGCCGAGGCTTCATCATGGTTGTAGCGCTCGGGCCAGGCGACCGCGGCGCCGGCGTCCATGCGGCTGCGATGTTCGAGGTAGAACGCGGTCGCGTCCTCAATGGTGCCCTTGGCTCGCAGGCAATCAGCGCGGATGTTGGCATACTGATCCCACAGCTTCTCGTCTCGCGGGAAGGTCAGCACCATGCGAGTGCGCTCGCCATTCCACTCCGGATGCTTGTCACGGTCCAACACGCTGTCTGCCATGTCGCCGGGACGGATGACCGTGCAGGGCATGATGCCACTGATCTTCTTGCCCGGGCCGGCCAGGCCGAGCACGGCGCCGGCGATGATGCGTTCGCGGTTTGCACACTGCGAGAGCGAGCGCGCCGATTCATCAGTCTGCGGATCATCGAGAATGACCAAGCTGGGTCGGACGGTGTGGCCATCAGGACGCTTGAATTTCATGCCGCGAATCCGGCCGGTGATGCCGGCGACCCGGATGATGGCGCCCGATGCGTCCGACCCTTCGAGCGTAGGCAGAACGATCTCGCTGGCGGTCCAGCCGATCTGGGTGCGCTTGCCGTTGAAAAGTTGACCCGAGCAACGATTGGCTATGCCTTCCAACGAGCGGATCGGGTGACAGACCTCGGGGAAATCATCGGCCAGCAGATCGTTGGCTTCCAACTCGGTTTTGATGCTCTCCAGCATCCCTTGGGCATGCGCTTCGTCGGAGCCGATCAGGCAGACGAAATCACGGTGTCCATGAAGCATGGCCCAGAGGCAGGCGCACTCAGCAAGCGTCGTCTTGCCGCTGCCGCGCGGCATCGCCATGGCGAACAGACCACCATGCAGAACTGCCTGTTCAATTTTACCAATGACCCGCAGGTGGTCATCCGACCATCCGAGATTGAAGGTCAGTGGGAAATAGGTCTCGCAGAAGAACTTGAACGAAGCTCGGGCTTGAGCCTTTCGGTCGCCATCAACGACCTCGGGCATGGGGGCAATGTCCCGGCCTGCCCGAGCAATGGCAGCGTTACGCGAGCGAGCTGCTTCTTTCTTCGCTTCATAATCAGCGACCGGCCGCTCGTCCTGCGGACCGTGAACCTGGTCCACTAGCCAGCCCAGGTAGCGCAGTAGATCGACACGCTTGCCATCACCGATGCGGAACCCGGCGCGGCTCCGGTGGCGATAGAGCTGCCGCTCATCGATTACCACACCAAGGTCGGCGCTGTTGAGCAGACGGACCACGTCCGCCGGTCTCATGCTGCGCGGGTCAAGCGCCATGGGCCATCCTCCTCGCCAACCAGGCGGCGTAGGCCACCAGGTTCACGGTGCCATCGTCGGCGATGGGAGCGCCGGCCTCGCGGTCTGCGGCCAGGGCCTCCTCGGTCGCATACTGCGCGCCGTTCTGCTTGAGCAGGCGCAGCAGCAGCTCGGACGGCATGGCGGTCAGGCTGAGCTGGTCGCGATCAGCCACGGGCGCACCCGCCGATCGTGTGTCGGTGCACACAAACCTGATGATGCACCGATGGCGAACGGTCGCATGGATCAACTTCATATCGAGGTGTGTTCGGGATGTATGTGGGCGTACCCAAACGGCAAAGGAGCCAACCATGCCCACCACCAAACGCACCGCCGCGAGCGCCTTCCGCAGCCACACCCGCGACTGCCACGCCCTGCTCGCCGTCATCGAGGACCTGCTCGAAGAAGAGGTGCTGACCCCGGAAGCCGAGCTGCATTGGGGCCACGCCGGCAGCATGCACGACCTGCGCGAAAGCCTGATCGCCCTGCTCATTCCCTGGCGCTGCGGCGCCGGCGGCTGCGAGGACGAAGCCCGCGCCAAGATCGAAGCTGCCATGCGGACCAAGAAGGTCTGACCGAAACCCCGGCCCTCGGCATTCGCCGGGGGCCTCTTTCAACCACCGCTCAACCACGAAGGAGCACCCATGACTACTGCCAAGAAAACCCCAGCCAAGAAGACCGCCACCAAGGCCCGCACCGGGGCCACACGCGGGCGCAAGTCCACGACCGGGGCCACCGCCCCCACGGCCGAGAAGAAGGCCACAGAAGCCCCACGTCCGCCCCTGATGACCGAGGAGGAGGCCAAGGCCCGCAAGCTCAGCCTGCTCGACGCCGCAGTCGAGGTCATGAAGCGGCTGAGCGAGCCCCTCGGGGCCAAGGACATCACCATCAAGGTGATGGGCCTGGGCCTGTGGAGCGGCAAGGGCAAGACTCCCGAGGCCACGCTCTACAGCGCCATGATCCGCGAGATCGCCAACAAGGGCGAGCAGGCGCGCTTCAAGAAGGTCGGCCGCGGACGTTTCGAATTGACCGAGGCTGCCTACGCCTGATTGCCATCGGCCTTTGGCCCGCACCGCCCCGGCACTCGCCGGGCTGCTGTCGTAGGTGATCGGGACCACACGAACGCAATGATTCACCGCATCCGCCAGCTCGCATAGACGGACTTCATATCGGGAAGCGTTCGGGATGTATGCGGTCGTACCGGCACACGAAAGGAGCCACCCATGACCATCGACCTGCAGCCCATCGACGACGCCACCTGGCTGGCCTACCAGGGCGCGATTTCCTGGCCCGACGGCCAGCGCCCGCTCTTCGCCACCGGGGTTTTCCCGGTCAGCAACATCGCCTGGAACCTGGTGATCAGCCCCGAGGGCGCGACCTTCGTCGCCGACGACGAGCGCTTGGAGGAAGGCGGCTACGTCCTCGACACCGAGGGCTTCCCCACCCCGGAAGACGCCCGCGCCTGGGTAGCCGAGCACCTGCCCACCGAGCCGCGCAACCGGCTCGACTTCCTGCTCGCCGGCTTCGAATAGGCCGGCGGCGCATGCCAGCCCGACGACCCCGGCTTTGGCCGGGGCTCGCTCGTTGTGGGGATGCCCGTTTGCCTGGGCCGCACCATTGTGGATGGTTATGCCATGATCGAATCCGACGCGGAGACCGTAGCCGAGCGCATCGCCGTCGACTTCAAAACGATCCGCAGCCCTGACCATTGGATTTGGCACCAGTCGTCCGCCGCCAAGGTCATCGACTGTGTGCTGTCCCTGCGCAAGAAATACAATGCAGTCGTCGTGCCAAGGGTGCGCCGATTTGTCGCTGATTATCCTGAAACGACTACATGCCCCAGATTGCGCGAGCTGATCCAGAGCTTTTCGAGTCCAGCACAATTCGTTGAGGATGTCCTCGACATGCGGAGTACCGGTAAGGCCGAA
>SLQH01000365.1 GCA_007131555.1 Planctomycetota bacterium
TCTGTAAGCCTAAATCCGGCTGTTGGCTTTAGGCTGGAGGCTTTAGGGTTGCTCTACAAGGCGATATAGACAGATTCGGACTTTCACCCAGAAGGTGAACCGATTCTGACTGCGTATATCCGCTTGAGAAGCAACCCTAAGGCCCAAACACTAAAGCCCAACTGCCGTTTTTAGGCTCAAGGCCGCCAAGGGAGCCCAGATCTCTGCCTTCTGGGTCCTTCTGCCGCCGCCCGCAGGACCTCTGCGCTCTTGGCGCTCTCTGCGTGAGACCATGCCAGACACAGCGCCATCCTATAGCCGCAAGTCGGATTCAGGGTCAATCGTTGCGCCGTGGACTTCCCGGCAGGTTGCGATCCATGACGCCGGTGGTCACGGTGATGCGTAGGGCCGGGGCGGCGGTGGGGCGGGCGATCTCAACCCGGGCCAGGCCTGGGGGGTCAAGCAGGACTCGGCGGACGACCGGGCGGTCACCGGGTCCCAGACGGATTGTGCCCTGGTTCCATGCCCCGGCGCGGGCATCAAGATGGCGCACCACCATCTGGCCCTGATCGTTGTCATCCTCAATGGTGATGGTCATGCTGATCACCATGCCAGCGCCGTCTTGGGCAAACCATCGGGCTTGGTGGCCGGCGCTGATGGTCATGGTCAAGGAGCCCTCGGCGTCGAGGTCGGCAAAATCCTGGGTTCGGCACCAGGCGGCGATGTCCTGGCCCAGGGTCGCCATGTCCAGGCCGTGGGCCTCGGCCAGCCGGCGGACCCGTGCGGCGCGGTCCTGACGTAGCGGGTCGCTGAGGCGCAGGACGTTCCAGGCCTGATGGATCAGGGCCTGGATGTGGTCTGGCGAGGCGTCATCGCTGAGGTCCTCGGCCGCCCACAGCAGCAGATCGATGTCAAGGCTGTCCCTGGCGCGGGCCAGCCAGCGTTGCCGTTGGGCCGCCGACCACCATGGGCTCAGCGGCTTGACCAGCGACAGGGCCAGATCGTCATCGACAAGACGGTCGAGGGCTGCGGTCACTTGTGCCCTTGGCAGAGGGGCGGCGCTGCGCAGGACCAGGGTCGGGCGTCCTGGCAGCAGGCCCTGCCAATCTTCGCTGATGACGGCGGCCACGGCCAGGGCTTCCTGTCGCATGGCGACCACAGAGCGGTCATCGTGGCGCTTGATGGACCAACCGTCCGCGCCGAGCAGTGCTGCGATGTCAGTCAGACGGGTGTCAGGCGGGCCGGGCCACCAGCCGTCCTTGCTCCACAGCGGGCGACGGCGTTGCAAAGCCGGGGCCAGATCGCCCAGAAGAGCGGGCGGAGCCATGGCCACGGTGAGGTCCGCTGGCATGGCGTCCAGTACTCCGAGCTGTTGCTGCCAGCGTTCCAGATGGCCCCTGACGGTTTCGTGGAGGGCTTCGGCCATGGCGGTCGCCACGGTGTCGGTGTCAATCGCGCCGGTCCAACGGCTACGGTGGCGCAACAGACCGGTCATGGCGAAGGGCAGGGCTGGTCGCAACCAGGCCGGATCATCGCCAGCGATGAGGCCGGGCAGGGGTTGGCTGCCGATGTGGATCGGCACCTGGATCTGTAGAGCAGTTTCCGTTTTTGTCGGGTCCTGCCATTGGGGCGGCCCCAGGACCACGAACCAGTCTGCGTCCATCAAGCCGTCATCAGGCGGAGGGCCGGCGGTGATGTCGGCAATGGCCGTCATGGTGGTCAGGTGGGCGGCCAGGCGCCAGGTCATGGCCCTGGTCAGGGCGGTCTCATCGACGGCCATGATCCGCACCCGGCCCAATGCCAGGGCTCCATGGGCATGGCGGTGGAGGGTGACGTCAGGCTCGAAATGATGATGGAGGTCGTGCGCCATGCCGGTCCTGGACTGTTCGGTGGCGCCAGGGCTGGGGGCGGGGCGTGGTCGCAGTACCGTACGGGCCATGATCACGGCACCCAGTACGACTCCCAGGATGATCAATTGCAGGAGAGGGCGTCGCATGCTGTTTCTGGTCCTGCGATCCTCAAAGGGACTGAGACAAGAGGGTCCTGAGGAGGATCAGGATGTATCGCATCGTGGCTGCTCAGGTCAGGTGTGCAGCGGCACCGGGGATTCCAGGTCATATGCGCTATCGATGAGCTGATAATCCTAAAAACCGCAGTAGCACCCCATCTTCGTCGTTGCCTCCTCCTCATGTGCGCAAGCACACATCGTCGTCGGCGCCTAGAATCTGGAGCACTTCTGCGATTTTTGCCACTCACCTTTCAGGTGAGTGGCCTGCGTATCGTAAGTCCTTTTGAGAAGAGGCGTTTATCGTGTTTTCAGCTTTCAACTGCGGCATCTAGGATAATACGACTGTTCACCAGTCAGGCGAGCGACAGGAATCGCAGTAGTGCCCCAGATGCTCGCCCTTGCCGCCCCAGGCTGGAGCAGAGGGATAACGATACACATGGGGTGCTGTTGCGATTTTTGGACTCAGATCTCAAGATCCTCAGGCATGGGGCGTTGCTCAACGATCTCGCCATGACCGAAGTTGTTGTCGCCCTCATCGCGTTCACTCTTGCGCTGCTGGCGCTTGAGTTCCTTCTGCTTCTGCTTCTCGCGCTTGGCGAATTCCTTGGCCCGCTTGATGAACGTGGTTCCTGCTCGTGCCATACGATCTCCTTCATATCAGTCCACGTCCGCTGGCCCGGGGCCTGGATGCGGCATTACCCCGCGAGGATTCGAACCTCGACAAAGAGAACCAAAATCTCTTGTGCTACCGTTACACCACGGGGTAGTGTGATGGGCACCTCCATAGCGCCGAGCGGCATGATGGGCGACGATTGCCGTGACGTCAAGCCGTGTTCTGATGCGGCGGCAGTGGATGCGGGCTTGCACTCTCAAGCAGTCTGACTCTAATGCAACCGCCACGGCGGAAACCTGCCACCGGGGCACATATGGGGCCATAGCTCAGTTGGTAGAGCGGTTCGTTCGCAATGAACAGGTCAGGGGTTCGAATCCCCTTGGCTCCAATGCACTGTTCGTGGCTGGGCGTCATATGCCCTGATGGACACGGGTCGCACCACGCGAATCCCTGCCCTGGCGGGCAGCGCCTGCGCTCGGCTACCGCCGTGCTCGGCGGCCGCCTGCGCTCGGCGACTGGCTATGGCAGGCAGCCTAGACAGATTTCGTTTTGGTTTCGCGAGACGGTGAGCTCTCCCCATATATCGGTATCGTAGTCTGAGAGCGTATGTCGTCGCACATGATCTGCGACATCCCAGTGGATACATCGGGCCACAATGGAAAAGAGCAGGCTTGAGCCGTCGTTGTTGCCCAGGGAAACCCCTTCCTCAGGGTTCGTTGAGCGAACTGCGTCGAAATACTGCATGAAGGCCTGCAGCGGAGTCTCATTGTGATAGACGGATTGCTGGTTCGCTTCAATGCGCAGGTTCAGGATGTGTGCTGTGTGGCTGTATGTATAACAGCACATCATCTTCATGAATGAGTCAGCGGCTGAGTTCATCGGGAATAGGGCCTCACAGGCCGTTCGTATCTGGGTCTGCTTGTCTTGCATGTCCTGTATGAACGCATGTCTTGCTAATCCGGCATCCAGCAGGAGATGATCAAGGGCGCTTGTGATGGACATGATGGTGACAGTTGGTTTTCAAGGCGGTTCAGGCTGAGGCCGATATTGCCGCTGAGCGGGCATGTGGGGTCAGCGAGTTGCGATGGCGCTGAGTATCGGTGTTCAGCGCCTGTAGCGCAAGCCGTTATGTCTCGGTTTCTCAATCAGGATGATGTATTCCTGCTGAGGCCGGAGAGTCTGCCTGGCTGGAGTCTAGGAGCCTGTAAGGAATAGACTGACACGTCGCCTGGCTTGGCCTTTTCGGCCCCTATCCGGCGAAATCCTCACCATAGCTACGGCTATGGCTGCGGTTTTCGACGAAATCGGGACTCGAA
>SLQH01000330.1 GCA_007131555.1 Planctomycetota bacterium
CTTCACCCTCTCCGGAAGGCTGGCCATCCACGGCATTTCTGTCGGGGCCGGAACCGGTTCACGCTTGCGCATTACGGCTCGCATCGTGCGCCTTCCCAGGCTCCGCCGCGCCGGTTGCCCGATCACGACGCTAGGTCGGCTACATGTTCACAGGCAGTTACATGGTCGATTCCTTCCATCGACAAGGTCGGTCAGGCTTGTCCTGACGCACCGGAGACACAAAGGCACGGAGGGAAGACCAGGCGAAAACCCTGAGAAATCAACGATATACTTGTTTCTCTGTGTCTTTGTGTCTCCGTGAGAAAAATCAGACGCCTGAAGACGGCCAACGGGAGGGAACAACGGTTGCCGTCATCAGACTATGGCCAACCTCCCCTCTCTCTTCAGCGATTCCGTAGCGCAACCCCACCGCCCATCATCTGCGGACCTCCCGGTGCACGCTGGTCACCACGCCCCAGATCTCGCCGTCTTCAGGCAGGGGGATGGGGGCATAGGCGGCGTTGGCTGCCACCAGCAGCGGCGGACCCTGGCGGCAGCGCAGGTACTTGGCGGTGAAGGCGCCGTCAATCACGGCGATGACCAGATCGCCGTCGTCGGCCTGGCGGCTGCGGTCGACCACCAGATGGTCGCCCGCCAGGATGCCGGCTTCGCGCAGGCTCTCACCTGCCACCTGGACGATGAAGGTGGCGGCCGGGTGGGCGATGAAGCGCCGATCCAGGCTCAAGCCCTGCTCGGCATGATCCTCGGCCGGCGATGGGAATCCGGCCGCCACCGCCCCGGCCGACCAGAGTGGCTGCTGCCAACGACATGTGTCCATAATGACCTATGATAATGCAGGTCACGAAGCGACACAAGCCCGGATGTTGGTGGTCGGCACAAGGCCGCCCGGCAGATCGTCTGATGCCGCGATACCGCGTCAGTGCTCAGAGGCTACGTTGCATATCGAAGGTCTCCATGACGATATGCAACAATCAGCAGAGGTCTTCCCAAGCCCACTCCAGTCCCTCGGCCCGGACTCCCCACCTGCATCCGATCTGCCAGATGCCAACATTATTTTAATACACCCGAGATCACCGCCAGTATGGACCACGTACTCACCGAGTACCACATCCTGATCTTCCTGGCCCAGGAGCCTGCAAGGAATAGACTGACACGTCGCCTGGCGTGGCCTTTTCGGCCCCTATCCGGCGAAATCCTCACCATAGATGGCTATCGCTGCGGTTTTCGACGAAATCGGGAGTCGAAAATGCTCTGCGCTTGTGCTTGATCGCTATCCCCTACAGGCTCCTAGGCGAGGGCCAGGCCTGGATACTGTCGGCGATCTTTGTGCCCCTGATCGAGCAGGGTGAGCTGTTCAGGCCCACAAGCAGATCGCCACTCCTGATAATGCCGAGGATGCGTCTGCTCGGCCCAGACGGCGATATCGGCCAGTATCGCCCGCGACCGTCGCGCGCGGCCATCATAGGGTCCGAAGTGCTGATCCAGGCCCGTTGTGGCGTCCATGGCCTTTGTCAAGGCTGGGCCAGGATCATCCAGGCAGACATACTGCCGCGCCCACACCAGATCGACCAACATGGCCAACCAAGTGGCATCTTCACTGTCATTGCCTGCGTCAAGATCAGCAGAGATGTCGGCAAGCGTTTTCGCAGCCGTGTCCACGGCTCCGGCCAACTGTTGTAGACGAGCCACCCGACAACGCGCTTCAAGACAATTGAACGGATTGCTATCCGGACAATCCCGCAACTGCTGGTAGGCGGCAGCTGCGCGATGATGGGCGCTGACATCCCCCAGGAGACCATGCACATAGTGCTGCATGACAGCAAGATGCAGGGTTGGTGTCGCCTGAGCTCCAAAACGCCGGCTCCGCCAGGCATGCGCCTCGGCAATGTGATCCTGAGCCTCCCGCCAGCGCCCCTGATCAATATACAGGAAGACCAGGTTCATCAGCAGGCCATGCCTATCACCAGAAAGCGGAGAACATTCTTCTTGCAGCAATGACCGACCCAGCTGCTCCGCCTGCTGCAGTTCTCCACAGCGCACCATGCAACCAAAAAGATTGCGGTAATACATCAAGCGTTGCTCAGGCGACATCTGTCCGGCGGACGCCTCCATCCTGACCAGGTACTCATTGAGCAACTGGGCGCTGGCCTGAGCTTCTCCGCTGTACAAGAGACAGGTGATGAGCTTGTCATAGGCAAGCACCACAGTGCCGAAATCCTCGCTGCCCTTTTCCTCAACCACAAACTCCCAAAACTCCCTGACCAGTGGCAATGCCGCTTGATACCAACCACGGTCCATGAGGATGCCCATGCGTGCATGGACGATTTCCATCTGCCAGGGACGACTGAAGCGCTGCATGTCCAGGCGTTGCATGTCCGCCTCGATATCATCCATCAAGAGTTGACGTAGTTCGACCAGGTGGGGCTCGCTCATGGCCTGCAAGACAGCCAAGCGCACATCAATACGATCCTCAGGGGCGATCTGACTACGCTCACGCATGGCTCTGCTGCAGTGCTGAAGGGCCTGAATCAAGGTCACTTCCGGACCCTGCTTGTCATGGCCCGACTGACTGAGGACATCAAGCAGGAAGGACTGCATCCACAGGGTACGATTTTGGACCCGTTCGGTTTCACGCTCAAGGTCCTCACGCATCGCCTGTGCCTGGCGAACAGCGGCACCAAGATCAGGCGCAGGAGCAGCAAGGCCATCAAGAATGCTGGCGGCCAGATCAAGATCGCCGTGTTGCACGGCACAACGAACAAAGGATTCGCCGGCTTCCTGCAAGGCCGCAGCGATGGCTGGGTTGGACGGCCATAATTGCTGAGCCTCCTGGTAGCGGAAAAGCGCCCGCTGATAGTCCTGGTAGGGATGGGATGACAGTTTGGCCGCACGGCAATCCTCTGCCGCCTCAAGCAGCAGACGACGGGCGTCTTCATGCGACATGGCCTCACGCAGAGCTTGACAGAACGATTCTGCGTCAGGATAGCGATCTTGCGGTAGAGGTGCCATGGCCCGCACGGCAACCTGCAACAATTCATCAGATTGCGGATCAGGGTGTTCGGCGATCAAACCCGCGCGGGCATGATCAAGAGCCTGGTCGACGGCGACAAAGGGATGTGGCGGCGTGCCACAAAGAGCCACGAACAGCAAGGCCCCGAGGCCATAGATGTCCAGCGCCGGACCAGGACGCTCTTGGCGGGCTGCCTCAGGAGCGAGGTATTGCGGAGTACCACTGACGCCGGGCGGCCAGGGCCGACTGTCATCGGCATAATCACCGCGTTGCACGGCCATGCCCCAGTCGATGACAAGGACCTCCCCGTACGCACCAAGAAGCACGTTGGCCGGCTTGAGGTCACGATGGACAATTCCCTGGTCATGGGCATAGCGGATCACCTGGGCAACCTGCATGAGGATTGCCGCATGCTCCTGACGCGACAGGCTCTCACGTCGATCAGACCAGGTCTCGCCCTGTATGCGGCGCATGACCAGCATCGGGGTCTGCTCATCTAGCCACTGCAAGTCGTGCATGGGCAGCACGCCCGGATGATCCAATTGGGCAGCAATGCGCGCTTCTGCACAAAGCGCCTTGCCAGCCGAATGATGGGCCACCAGACGGTCGCCACGGGCAACCTTGATCGCCACCTCACGTTCCAGACTGCGTTGCCAGCCTCTATGCACCAAGGACAGGCCACCATGACCGATGACTTCATGCAGAACATAGGGACTACTGTCTTGGCCACCGTGGCTGGGCCCAGAACCAACGCTGCCATCATCGGCAACGATGGTCGGCTCATCCACGCTGGATGGTGTGCGGTGCGCACGCCGTGAGAAGCTTACATGATCGTCAGCCGTGGCCATCCCGTGTGATTATGATCCTGGCGGGCCGTCAAGCAATGGCGGCGACGACAACAGTCC
>SLQH01000014.1 GCA_007131555.1 Planctomycetota bacterium
CGCGGGATCCACAGGCCGTATGACGCTCATCATGGCGACGTCCTGGTTGGTATTCGACGAAAGCATGGCAGCCGCGCGTCGGCACGCGGGCCAAGGCCCGGTGCTCCGTGGTGGTTTTGTGGTAGGCGGTGGTTATTGGATGGAAATGAGAGGTTGGGTGGACGGATGCCGTGGGTGATTGTTGGTGGGATCTGGTGTTTGGTGGTGGAACGGCGGGCTGAAGCCCACCATCCGTGCCGGCTAAAGCCGGCGCTACTACTTGGCCCGTGTACATTGGCGGGCGGAGATTCTTGAGACGGACATAGGCCAGGGCGGCGGCACCATGTAGCAATGTACTTGCATTCATCACTGCCGTGAATGATGACGAGTCGCGAGATCTACAGGCCGTATTGCGCTCATCATGGCGACGTCCTGGCTGGTATTCAACGAAAGCATGACAGCCGCGCGTCGGCACGCGGGCCAAGGCCCGGTGCTCCGTGGTGGTTTTGTGATGGGCGGTGGTTATTGGCGAGTCCGGAGCCGAAAAGGCCAAGCCAGGCGATGTGTCAGTCTATTCCTTACAGGCTCCTAGTGAAAATCCTCCAGTCAGACGTCACATCACCGGGAACCGGAAGGCGGGCCGCCGAAGCAGGCCAGATCCTGACCGTGGCGATCCTGTTCCAGGCGTTCGGCCAGACCAGGGCGCTGACGACGCACCCAATGATCGTACCAGGCGATCTGGGCAGTCGGATCAAGGTCGCCGGGAGCATCGGCGCTGAGAGCGGCAGCACGTAGCGCGTACACACAGACTGCCACTGATACCGACAGGTTCAGGCTTTGCGCGAAGCCGGCCATGGGGATCAGAAAGCTGCCATCGGCACCACTACGGGCGGCATCGCTGATACCAAAGCCCTCGCTGCCGAAGACCAGGGCCAAGGGAGCGGCCTGCAGTCGAGCAGCTAGACAATCTGGACCGACCTCGGCCTCAGCGGCCAGATCGCTGACCAGGATGGTGAAACCGTCGGCCCGCAGATCGGCGTAGGCCTCAGCGATATCGGCATGGACCCTGAGGTCCAGATAACGATGCGAGCCCTGACTGATGCGGCTATTGACCTTGAAGCTGGTGCGCCCGGCCACCACATGGACCCGATGCAAACCAAAGCAGTCGCAGGTCCGCAATACCGCAGTGGCATTGTGCGGATCGTGACATTCCTCCAACACCACCACTAGCCGACCACAGCGCCGAGCCAAGACCTGACGGAATATCGCCGCCCGCTGCTCGGTCAGGCTGCCATCAAGGGGATGGAGCGGCACCGGACTGGGCAGATCGCGGGCAAAGCGAGGGCGGGGAGAACTGTCTTTATAGGGACTGGGAACCATGGCTAGGGCACTGTAGCGCGATCATCAGCCCGCCCAAGCCCCGACCCGCCACTAGGCACCGTTTCCCACAACTCCCGCCCGGAACACCAACTCTTGGCCCGTGTGCCGCAGCGCCTGCCTCAACCCATACCCACTGCACACATCATTGCCCGCCAATGCACGCGGGCCACTAGTAGCGCCGGCTTCAGCCGGCACGGATGGCAGGCTTCAGCCTGCCGATCGACTACCGAATGCCACAACCCCTTCATCCATTACGCTCAATACCGCAGTTGGACAATCGGCATTGGCTATAGAACCCCTGTTCTGGCGGATACATGCAGACAAGTGACATTCACCTCTGGATGAAAAACCATATCTGTCTATATCGCTCTTACAGGAACCCCACAGACCCAGATTCAGGATCATCCTCAGGTGCCGGCTCAGACGCCCCGGTCGAGGGCCCGGTGCAGACCGGTGGCCGTCACCCCCATGCCGTCGGCCTGGGCCAGGCTGTCGACCACGATGCAGTGGCTGATGGGGTTGCTGCCCTGTTCTTCCTTGGCCACCAGGGGCGATTCGGCCAGCAGGGCCCGGACGTAGCTCTTGGCGGCCATGATCGATTCACGCAGGTCGTTGCCCCGGGCCAGGAGGGCACAGATCGACGCCGAATAGGTGTCACCGATCCCGAAGGAGCGGCGACGGTCCTGGCGACCAACCCGAGGGGCGCTGAAATCGCCCACCCCGTCGAGGCCGCAGAAGACGTCGATGTTCTGGTCCCCCAGACCCCCGCCCGAGACCACCGTCGGACAGCCGTAGGTGGCGAACAGGCGCCGGGCGGCATCTTCCATGTCGTCACGGGTCAGGACCTCGTCGCTGCCGATCAGCTGGGCGGCTTCGAAGCGGTTGGGGGTGATGACCGTGGCCAGGGGCAGCAGCTCCTGCTGCAGGGCGCTGATCACCTCGGGCTGCTGCAAGGGGATGCCAGCCCGGTCGACCATCACCGGATCGACCACCACGGCCTTGCCCTTGTGCTGGCGCAGCCACCGGCCGACGGTCCGGATGATGCCGGCCGAGGGGCAGTGCCCGATCTTGACCGCGGCGATGTCCAGGGACTCATCAACCGCCATCAACTGTTCATGGACGAAGGACTCGTTGATCGATATCTCGTCGTAGGTGGCGGTAAACGAACGGGCCACGAGACCGGTGACCACCGCCGCACCATAGGTACCCAGGGCGGTGAAGGTCTTGAGGTCGGCCTGGGCCATGGCCCCGCCGGTGCTGTCCATCGAGGACACGCTCAGGCACACCGGCATGGAGGTCAGGTGGTGGGGCTCGAAGTCGTGCATGGTTGCTGGCAGTCTACCGGCCCCCGGCCAGCGGGGCAGCGGAAACCTGTCGACCTTGCCGCTACCGTGCGCCACAGGCAGCGATGGGCGATAACAACAGCCATGAACGACTTGGCCGCAGAGAGCCTCTTGCGCTGTGATTCCCGCCTCTATGATCACCGCCGGTCGTCGGGTCGTGCCCGAGCCCTTTTCACTGTCCACCCTGGAGTCCGCCATGTCTGCTGATGCCGCCCCCGAACAGACCGTCGCCCGGGTCCGGGCCTGTTACAACGCCCTGCGTGAGACCATCGGCCGGGTGGTCATCGGCCAGGATGAGGCCGTGCGCCTGCTGGCCACGGCCATGATCTGCGGCGGCCATGTGCTGATGATCGGAGTGCCCGGCCTGGCCAAGACGATGATGGTCCGGACCCTGGCCAAGAGCCTGGGCTGGGACTTCCAGCGCATCCAGTTCACCCCCGATCTGATGCCCTCCGACATCACCGGTACCGAGCTGCTTCAGACCAGCGATGACGGGCGCCGCAGCCTGGTCTTCCATCGTGGCCCCCTGTTCGCCAACCTGGTCCTGGCCGACGAGATCAACCGCACCCCGCCCAAGACCCAGGCGGCCCTGCTGGAGGCCATGCAGGAGCGCATGGTCACCGTCAGCGGCCAGACCTACCCCCTGCCCAATCCCTTCGTGGTGGTGGCGACCCAGAACCCGATCGAGCAGGAGGGCACCTATCCCCTGCCCGAGGCCCAGCTCGACCGCTTCTTCCTGTGCGTCCACCTCGACTATCCAACCCACGATGAAGAGCTGCACATCGCCGGCCTGCCGACCCGGATGCGGATCCCCGATCTGCCGGCGGTGGCCGGGGCCGAAGAGTTCGCCGGCTTCGCCGATGTCGTCGATCAGGTGCCGGTCTCGGCCCCGGTGGTGGCCTATGCCGTGGCCCTGGTCACCGCCACCCGGCCCCAGGGCCCATTGGCCGATGACTACGTGCGCCGCTATGTCCACTGGGGGGCCGGGCCGCGTTGCAGCCAGTTCCTGATCACCGCCGCCAAGGCCGTGGCCCTGCTCGACGGGCGGCCCAGCCCCGAGGTCGAGGATGTCCGGGCCGTAACCCTGGCGGTCATGCGCCACCGCATCGTCGCCAACTACAACGCCCTCGGCGAGGGCCTGGACAGCACCGACATCGTCAGCCACCTGCTCAAGGCCGTGCGGGTGCCGGCCCTGGTCGGAGCCTGAGGC
>SLQH01000282.1 GCA_007131555.1 Planctomycetota bacterium
CTGACGCCCCCCAGCCACTGACCGAGGACCGTCCGCCCACGGTCTTTGCACCTGGGGTTGAAGTCGATGGCTGGCGCTGCGAGCGGGCCTTGGGGTCCAGCTCCGGCGGCACCCGCTTCAGGGCCACAGCGGTCGGCTCTCATGACCAAGTCACCATCATGGTGGTCGAGGGCCCAAACGCCATGGACCGCTGTCGTCAGGCAGCCGCACTCAGCGCCGCCATCGACTCACCCTTTCTGGCTCGCGTGCAGGAGGCCACCGAGATCGGGGGGCAGGCGGCCCTGATCCTCGCATCCTGTGACGGCGTTGACATCGCCAGCCGGATCGACGAGGGCTACCGCTTCTCCCTCCATGACATGCGGCGCATCGCCCGCCAGTGCGGAGAGGTTCTGTGGGCGGCCTGTAAACAAGGGGTGGTCCACGGATCCCTGGTCCCGGAATGCCTGATCTGGACCCGGCGCGGCACCATCTGCATGCTCGACCTTGGCCTTGTCCAGGACCAATCGTCCAACGCCAGCCCTGAGCAGGCCCAGGGCGCAGCTCCAGACCATCGCAGCGACATCTACGCCCTGGGGGCCATCCTCTATGGCATGATGAGCGGTGCCCGCATCACCAAGCATCACCAGATCCAGTCGCTCGGCGCTGTCCGGGCCGACCTGCCACCAGCCATCGTCCAGGCCATCGACCGCTGCTTGCAGGGTGATCCCGCAGCCCGCTACCAGAGCGTCATGGACCTGGTCCGCGACCTCGATGACCATGATGATACGGCCCTGGCCCATCCCGGACGCACCCGCAGCACCGTCGCCCAGCTCCCAACACCACAACGGCCGGCCCACGCTGGGCCTCTGGCCCTGATCCTGCTGGTCCTGGTGGCCGGCCTGCTGGGGGGCGGTGCCTATCTGGCTTGGCAAATCGTCACCACGCCCAGTGCCCAGGAACCCGGCCCTGACGACTCGCGCGCCATCCGGCCCATCGATCGATCCCGCCCAGCGGAGCCGGAACCCGTCAGCGATCCCGTAGTGACCGATGATGACAGCACTGATGATCCCACCGCCGCCGCCGAAAACGACCCCTTTGTGGTGTTGGGCCACTACCAGACAGCCCGCGAAGCCGAGGACTGGCCGACTGCCTGGCGGGCAGCCCGCCAGGTCCTGCAACGCTGGCCACATCTGAGTGCCGATATGCGGCTGCTGGTACCGTTACACATCATCAGTGAACCGGCTGGAGCCACGATCTGGATTGACGACCAACGCGTTGGCACCACGCCCATGGTCTGGTTCCATGATCCCGCAGACAACCCCACCATCAGCCTCGACGCTGCCGGACATCGCCTGGCAGCACGTACAGCCGAGGAGGCTTCTGCCGCCCACTGGCAGTGGGCGGTCACCCTCGATCCGATTCCTGGTGAGCGTTGGCGCCGCCGCTTCACGGGGCCATTGCGCGGCCATATGGCCGGCAGTCAGGATCAGGTCCTGATGATCGACCGGCATCGCCATCTGCTCAGCTACAACAGCACCGGCACCCTGCGCACGCTGGCCCTGGGCGGCGAGGGACGGGTCGTCGGACCGATCGTCTGGCGCCGCCAGGCCTTCTGTCTGATCGGTGACATGGTCCATGGCATTGATCTGGATGATTTCCGGGCGGCATGGCGGGTACGCCTTGATCCGGTCCCCAGACAGGTGCCTTGGCTGGTGGCCACAGAACACGAATTGATGCCGAATCGGGCCAAACTGCACATCAATGATGGCGGGGCCACCCTGATCACGCTACTGGCCAGCAGGGATCAAGGACAGGTCCTGGTCCGCAATCGTCTGCAACGAACCATCAGCGCCCCGGTGGCGGCCATCGGCACAGGGCCCGGCAGCAGCGCCCTGATCACCGCCATGGGACCGGCGGCCATGATCTACGAGGGCGCCACCTTCGATCAGCGACTGACTCCAGAACAACTCCACAGCCTTCCCATGGGCAGCGGCATCCATCATGCCCCCCTGACATGCTGGATCGACCGTCGCCCTCATGTGCTGTTGATCGATGACACCGGCTCGGCTCAACTCCACGATCTGACTCGCCGGCAACAAGCCGTGACGCGCTGGGACCTCGGCGCCCGAGCCGCCAGCACGCCGATCCTGCTCAAGGACAGCAGCCTGGTGATCATTCCCCTGGCCGATCACCGCCTGGCGCTGCTTGACCTGCAACGCTCTGCGGAGCCGACCTGGCTGACCGAACGTCATCCCGGCCCCCTGATCGGCCCCCCGGCCAGCGCCGCCGGTCGCGTGGTCTATGCTACTGCTGATGGCACCGTGACGACCGTCGCAACAACATCCGGCGAGACCCTCTGGCAACAACACTGCGGCACAGATCTGGCCAGCGCTCCGGTGATCATCGATGATCAGATCATCGTCACCACCAGCAATGGCTTCGTGCTGGCCATTGATCTGCTGCACGACGTCCGCTGATGGCCGCACGGCGGCGTGCGACAACGCCCCGCTGCCCGACGAATGACAGGGCACTGCAGTGCTTTCAGATCATTCAGGGTCAGGCATCAGGTCGCGACTGTGACCGTGCAGATCGAGCCAGGCGCCCAGCATGTCGCGATCGGGGATCCACAGGTGATGACGGCGCTCCTGCTCAGGCACGGCTGACACCGGACGGATCAACAACTCACGGTCGATGCGGCCCGGATGCATGTCGTGGACCGGACTGGGTTCATCTGGCCAGGGGATGACCCGGTAGGCCCCGGCGTGATAGCGGAAGGCGTACCAGCGCAGGTCCTGGAGTTCCTCCGGAGCCCGTGGATGGATGAGATAGCCACCATCACGCGTGACCTGCTGGAGGGCGATCGGACCGGCGGCGGCATCGGCATCGGCCGGCACCCGCAGGGTCATGGCCCGATCGATGTACAGGGCGATGTAATCCCAGACCCGCAGGCAGCTGATCCGGCCCTCGGGCACCGGCTGGCCCCAACCAGGGCTGCCATGGGCGTCAACGTAGTTGCCGTGCCCCTCGTTGGGGAGGACCACCATATGGGCCAGCCACGAGGTATTGAGGTGGTAGTTGAGCAGACAGGGCCGGACATGGCGATACCAGGTACCGTCCCATTCGCGCTCGCCGTTGATGGCCACGTGCAGCACCGACTGGTCCTCGACTCGTGACCACTCCGGCATCGGCCAGGTCGGTGTCTCACCATGATAGGTGATGGAGGCGATGACCCGATCCGGGAACCACCAGGTGGTCCGGAAGGGGAAGCGGCCCCGCGAGGACTTGCCGAAGGTGATCCAGGGGGCATGGCGATAGCCATCGACCCCAGTGTGCACGGCCACCTGGTCCATGATGGCGGCCATCAGGGCCTCGGCCTGCTCGGGCGGCTCGGTGCGTTCGATCACGCTGCCGTCCAGATACCGGAAATAGACGATGCCCAGACCGTGCCGGGCAGCGACCTCACGGACCGCCTGATGCTCGCCGACATGCTTGGAATCGGTATTGTTGGGGATCAGCAGGGCCCCACGCAGGCGCTCAAGGCCAGGCGGAGTCCAGACCAGGACATGGGCCCGGGTATCCTGCAGACGCCGCTCCCAATTGCGCCACCCGCGAATGACATCAGCAGTGAGCAGGAAACCCACCGGCCAATGGGGAGCCTCGGCCAGGCTTGTCTGGTCAGGCGCCTCATCAGCAGCAGACAGCGATAGTACCATACAACAGACCAGCAGCACAGACAGATGCTTCATGACAGTCCTCCTCGAAACAATGTCTACCTTCTGGTCTGTCAGACGTTGACGGCTGCTAGGAGTCTGTAAAGGATAGACTGACACGTTGCCTGGAGTGGCCTTTTCGGCTCCGAACTCGCCAATAAGCACTGCCCAGCACAACCCCACCACGGAGCACCGGGCCTTGGCCCGCGTGC
>SLQH01000418.1 GCA_007131555.1 Planctomycetota bacterium
CCATCGCGCCGCGGCTTGAAGCAGCGCTAATCATTCAGGACCTACGCGATACCGTAGGCCATTGGTTCTGGTGGTACTGCCGGGTGCGCGGCGCCGCCGGGCGGCGGCTCGTGATCCGCCTGGGGGACGACCACCTGCTCACCAGTGCCGGGCCGGCGGTCAGCTGGGATGGCGGAGCGCACTGGGGCTGGGGCCTGGCTGAAGAGGTCGGTGAGCGCGGGTTCAGTCTCCAGGTGCCGCCCGATTGCCAGGACCTGCGTCTGGCGATGAGCATTCCCTACACCGAGGCCGTGTGGCGTCAGGCCCTGGCGGCGCTGCCGTCCTCAGGCCTGGAGGAGCACCTGCTGTGCCACAGCCGCAAGGGTCGCCCGGTACACTGGTATCGCCTGGGCGCGCAGAACCCCTCTTGTCGGGTGCTGCTGACGGCTCGCAATCATGCCTGTGAGGCCATGGCTGACTATGTGCTTGATGGCTTTCTGGCCGCCGCGTTGCGGGCCGAGGATGCGGCGGCGGTCTGGCTGCGCGAGCAGGTGGAGCTGTGGCTGGTCCCGTTCATGGATCGCGACGGCGTTGAGGATGGCGACCAGGGCAAAAATCGCGCCCCCCATGACCACAACCGTGACTACGGCGATGCGGCCGAGCCCGCTCATCACCTTGAGGTACAGGCCCTCAAGAATCTGGTACGGGCCCACGAGGGTGGCAATGTACCCCTGCAGTTGGCCCTCGACCTGCACTGTCCGTGGATCCGCCAGGGCTGGCACAACCTCAACGAGACCGTGTTTCTGGTCGGCGCCGAGGCGCCGTCCGATGCCGCTGCCCAACTGCATCTGCTGGCCGACTGGGTGGCCCAGCAGCAGGGCCCGCTGCGCCTGCACGGCAATGAGTTCTGTCCCTGGGGTCAGGACTGGAATACCGCCTCGGGCCCGCCCACCTCGTGCAGCCGCTGGCTGCGCGCGCGCCCTGGTATACGCCTGGCCACCACGATCGAGGTTTCCTACGCTCTGCATCACGATCAGCTGATCACCGTCGAGGCCGCCCGCGCTCTGGGCGCCGATCTGCTGCGAGCCAGCGTCGCCTTTTTGCGTCGCTGAGCGCATTGCCTTCCTGGCCTTTTCGTTTCGTAGCTACTCAGGCTCCCCTGTGAGTCGCATTCATCCATGTCGTATTGTCTTCCCTTCGTGCCTTCTCTCCTTCGTGTCTTCCCTTGATAAGAACCGGGATGCAACCCCCGTCAGCCGATAACCGTTGTTATTGTCGGAAGGTCACGACTTTATGCCCAGTGCGGAGCGATCTGACATCCGTGGACGGTGTGTGCCGGTCAACGGTTTGCTGGGGAGGAGAAGGGAGGGAAGGCACGAAGGGGGGCCAGAAGACATGTAAGAACGTATCTCACAAGGGAGCCTGAGCCGTTACGTTGGGTTTACAGTTGCGTCGCGTATTCCTCAAACAATCGGCGATAGCAGCGGTAATTTTGGTAGGAGACTTCGGGTGGGGTCTGGTGGTCGCAGGCGATGGCGAAGCGGCCGGCCTGGGCCGCTGGTAGCAGGCGCTCGAATTCCTTGCGCATGGCTGTCTCACCGTGACTCATGGTCATCTTGTCGAAGCCGCCGATAAAGACGACATCGGGATGGTGGTGGCGCAGGGCCACGACATCGACCCCGGCCTGTCGTTCCAGGGGCAGCAGTCCAGCCAGGCCGGCGGTGATGAAATCGGGAATGATCGCAGCGACGTCGCCGTCAGAATCGACCAGCGGCACGATGCCGTGTTCGTGCAGGATCGGGATGACCTGTTGGTAGTATGGGGTCAGGAACTCGTGAAACTGGGTTGGGGAAATCATCGGTCCGTGGTTGTAGCTGAGGTCCTCGGCGAAGGTCATGAAGTCAAAGCGGCAGTGGCTGGCCAGCTGCGGGATGATCGCGATCATCCAGTCGGCCAGGTCCTGATTGATGCGGTGCAGTAGCTCAGGTTGGTCATAGAAGGCGAGAAGATGCTCTTCGACCCCCAGCAGGCTGCGGGCGAACCAGAAGAAGCCTTCACAGGTGAACCAGGTGCCGATGTCGCCCAGGGCTCGTTCCTGGTTCCAGCCGCTGAGGTAGGCGCAGTCTCCCAGGCCCGGTAGCAGCTTGGGTCGCAGGGCCAGGTAGTCATCCATGGTGGCGATGATGCCACCGCCATGCCGTGGTGGGGAGGGGAGACCTGGGCCCCGCACCGAGATCCAGGTTTGCTTCCAGACATCAAGGGTGAAGTGGCGACAGATGTCATAGCGGTCGGTGCAGGAGGGGGGCAGGCCTTCCTGGTGCCAGCGCCGGATGGTGGCATCCCACCATCCGGCCCATTCGACGAGCGGCAGCCGATCGGGGTGTCGATGGTGCAGGATGGCCTGGAGGCGTTCGGTGGTGGTCATGGTGGTTGAGCTCATACTGGCAATCTTACCACTTTATTCGTCATAAACTTGGACTATATTACCCATTATGTCGCCACAATTGCCCCTGGTCTCGATCAGGGAGCGTCTACCTCTGTTTGCTCATCGCGGCCTGGCCGCCGAACACTTCCCGGACTACAGGTCTGATCCGGCCCAGCCCTGCCATGCCCATGACATGGTCGAGGTGGCTTTCATTCATGCGGGAGAGGGTCTGCACGAGTTGGATGGGGCGGTTCGTCCGGTGCGCCCTGGCACCGTGCTGGTGGTCCATGTCAACCAGCGGCATCGGTATCATTGCCCGCACGGCCCCCTGACCATCACCAACATCTATCATGATCCGGCCGCCATGGCGCCCCCCTTGCCGGCTGCCATCCTGGCTGATGCCGCTCGTCTGCTGCCGTTGCATCCTGGCCTGGTCCATGCCCGTAATCGGGTCACCTATCTTGATTTGTCGTCGATGGCGATGGCGGAACTGCTGCCGATCCTTGATGGGTTGGTGCGCGAGACCCGGCTTGACACCCCCACCGCTACGGCGGCCCTGGCTGCTTGGCAACGGCTGTGGATCATCACCTGTGCCCGGCTGGTGCGCGCGATGGTCGGGGCTGGGATGCACTCTGGGGCTGGGCGCCAGGATTTGGAGCGGATCCGTCTGCAGCTCGATGAACGACCCCAGCAGGCCTATGATCTGGCCACCCTGGCTACCTGGGCCGGGATGACCCCTACAGCCCTGTGTCGGGCCTTCAAGCGCTACACCGGACACAGTGTCGTTGGTTACCTGACCCAGCGGCGCATCGAGCGGGCCTTGGCCTTGTTGGCCGCCCGTCAGCACAGTGTCACGGAAGTAGCCTTGGCGAGCGGATTTAACGATCTCTCCCACTTCCATCGCAGTTTCCGCCGTTTGGTGGGCTGCACCCCGCGATCCTGGCAGCAGGGAGGGGGCGGCGCAGCGATGTGAGCCCGTATCGACTCAGGCGGGGGATTTTCTTGGCAAAAGGGCCGGCCCGGGAGCGCTGAGCTCCAGCTCGGCTGTTTTGAAAAGAGCGCGAAGCGCTTTGTTTTTCCGGCCTTTTTGTTGCCCCCGCCTGAGTAGTTATTTCGGTAATTGTTAGTATGGTTTCCGCACTCTTTTGACTCGATTTCAGGCCTGACGATCCTTGCCCTGGCGCCACTGCCGTGGGCTCATGCCGGTGAAGCGCTTGAACACGGTGGCAAAATACTGACTGGAGGGGAAGCCCAGGTCATGGGCCAGACGGGTGATGCTGATGCGCCCGTTGCGCAGGCGTTCTTGGGCGCGTAGCACCCGCAGGTGATTGCGATACGCGGCCGGGGAGAAGCCGGTCTCGGCGCGGAAACGTTGATGGAACGCCGAGGGGGCGAGGCCGGCGAGCGCCGCCCAACCAGCGACGTCTTCTTCAGCATCCAGCGCTGCGTGCATGCGGGCAAGGACGGCC
>SLQH01000203.1 GCA_007131555.1 Planctomycetota bacterium
CTTCCACCACACCCCGACTGCCGTCCTCGTCCAGCAGGTCGGCCAGGGTGCTACCCAGGTTGGGATGCGTGCGACGGGTCATGGCTCGTTCCTCCGGAAAGCGTCCAAACGGCGTTGGGCCGTCACCAGTTCGTTGGCCGGCGTCGCTTGGCTCTTCTTCACGAAGCCGTGCAGGGCGACGATGCGGTCCTGCCAGACTGTGAAGAACACCCGTGCGATCCCGGCCGGGATCGTGGACCGTAGCTCCCACAGCTCCGGCCCCATCTTGCGCACCAGCGGCATGCCCAGGGGCCAGCGGAACTGGACCACCATCAGGTCCTCACCGATGGCTTGCCGGGCGTCCGCCGGCAGGGATCGCAGCCAATCGCGCACCGGCTCCTTCCCCGCCGTCGAGCGGAAGAACGTCACCGTGAACGCGGGCTGGGGCACCATGATGGGAGTGTACCACTATTGGTGCGCAGTGTCCAGGGGCGAGGCGGGGAGGTCAGACGCTGACCGCAAACAACCCCCGTCCCACCTTGCGAAACCGCGAGCCCTCTCCCCGGGCTGCGATCTCCCGCAGCATCGCCGCATAGATCGTCGCCGCCGGGGTCTTCCCGCTGGTCGTCCACAGCCCGGCAGCCAGGGCGGTCTCCACGATCTGCCCCGCACTGAGGGGCTTCCCGGCCTCAACCAGGATCTGCGCGGCGGCATCCAGACCCGAGAGCCGGACCACCTTCGCCGCCCCGCGCTTGCGGGAATTATTGGTCTTTGTCGTCGCCATCATGCCCTCCCCTCAGACCCGCGCCGGCCGGACCTGCCGGACCAGGATGTCGATCTCGGCCAGGGCCTCGCCCTCGCTCAGGCAGTTGCGCGTCGGGATCAGCGCCTCGTACAGGCGATGGCGCAGGCTGGTGAGGTCGCCCACCGCCGCCCAATCGGGATCGCTGCCGTAGCGGGCGACGTGATCCGCCAGGGCGCGGTGCAGCAGCGTGATGAGCCCGGCGCAGTCGCGGGCGGCCTCGGTGAAATCGGATGCAGGTGTGGCCATGGGCATCTCCTTGGTCACATGGAGCCCCGTTCCAGCGGCCAGGGAGCGGACATCTGCGCCAGCCCGCAGTCGGCGACTCATCGGGTTCGTGATCCGGCGATCACGGGAAGAAAGTTCAGCAATGAGGCTCGGCTCGTTGCCATTTCAAGGAGCGGGGGAAGGAAGGCCCCCAACCACGGCAATGCACGGATCGCGGTCACCCCTTGCAGCAGAGGAGATGCAGCATGACCACCGCTGTTGTGCCAGAACCATGCGAAATCGCATCGTTCGCGAACCCAAACCCCGCGACCCCTACCCAGGGTGCCCCGCCGGATCCATCGCCGCCAACCACACGGATTCGCAGGGTCAAAACCACCCACAGCGTCGGCCAGACCTTGGCACCGATCACCCCTGCTTGGCGACGCCGGGTCCGCGCCGCCTACCGACAGATGGGTGGCGCATTTCGGCCGCTCAACGACCACCGCCGCGCCCAACTCAGCGAAGCCATCTTCCAGGTCGAGAACGACCTCGAACACCGATCTCCGAACCATCCCCAGGTCGTAGCCCTGCGCACGGTGCGCAACCGGCTCTCCGACGACCTCGGCTGGAACGAATATCCCTCCAACCCCTGATCCCAGAAAGGATCTCCCCATGCCTACCACCCTCACCCGCCCCAGCCATCGCCCCATCACCGGCGACGACGTCCAGGCCGACCTCTTCGCCTGCGCCCTCTGCCGTACGGCCAGCCTGCCCACCATCGAGGACCACTTCGAACCCGCCCTCATCGAACTGGCCGACCGCCGCTATCGCGGCCTGTCGCTCCAGGAACTCCTCCTGGCCAGCGCCCAGGCCAACGGCTACCGCGAGCGTCACTTCCGCCACGATGCCCCTGGCATCCTCCGTGCCGCGTTCAGCACCAACCGGATCTCCGGCATCCTCTCCGGCATCGCCACCAAGTTTCTCCTGGCCGGCTTCACCGCCGTCGAGCAATCCTGGCGCACCATCGCCGCCATCCGGCCCGTGAATGACTTCAAGCCGGTCGAGAGCTACCGCCTCACCGGCGAGGATCGCTACCAGAAGGTCGCCCCCGGTGGCGAACTCCACCACGGCACGCTGGGCCAAGAGTCCTACACCAACCAGGCCGAGACCTACGGCCGCATGCTGTCGATCACCCGCCAGGATCTCATCAACGATGACCTCGGCGCCCTGACCACCCCGGCCCGGCTGCTCGGCCGTGGCGCGGCCCTGGCCTTGAACGACGTGTTCTGGACCACCTTCCTCGATCACGCCGGCTTCTTCGACGCCAGCCACGGCAACCTGCTCAGCGGTGTCGACACCCGACTCTCCATCGATGGCCTCACCAAGGCTGAAGTCCGCTTCCTGGAGCAGACCGACAGCCAGGGCGCACCGCTGGGGCTCAACCCGGCCGTCCTTCTCGTTCCACCCAGCCTGGGCGTCACCGCCACCGCCCTCATGACCAGCCTCGAACTGCGCGATAATTACGGAGCGCCCGGCGGCAAGTACCCGGTCGCCAACCCCCATGCCGGCAAGTTCCAGGTCGTGCGCTCGGCCTACCTCAACACCCCGTCGATCCCCGGCGGCAGCACCAAGGCCTGGTATCTCCTCGCCGACCCCCGTGACGCAGCCACCATCGAGATCGCCTTCCTCAACGGCAACGAATCCCCTACCATCGACAGCGCCGAGGCCGACGTCTCGCTCCTCGGCATCCAGATGCGGGGCTTCCATGATTTCGGGATCAGCAGGCAGGACCACCGGGCAGGAGTCAAGGCCGAGGGCGCGTGAGGAAGGGAAGGCCGTTACCCGCACGCCACCGCCTACTCCACCCCTGGGAGAGGAGAGCTCCAGCTCGCCTTTGCTCTATTCATTCTTCCCTTCGTGCCTTTGCGTCTTCGTGCCTTAACACTTCTTTCATCCCAAGGAAACCGTGATCCACGAGGCGCGTCTCGGATTGGGATTCGTGATGTGCCATATCTGGTTTGCTTACTGTGCCATACGTAGAAACGGCACACTTCGCCATACAGACGCTGAACCTGGTCGGAAATTACGGGAAGGCGCCAAGACACAAAGACACGAAGGAATACAGATCCAAGGAGAAACTACGAAATACGCGAAAGACGCGAAAGGCGAACCAGGACGGATTCGGACGCCGTTCCCTCTACCCGCAATCCGTCGCCGTCTTTGTCCGTTGGAACAACGCGCAGCGTGCCTGCACCCAGCACCCGGCCCGGCGGGTGGCTTCTTGGGCCAGGCTGGCGGCGGTGCCCAGGGCCGTGCCCAGCAGGGAGCGCGGGCGGGACATGGTCTCGCACCAGGTCTGCGGGTCGTGTTCCAGGCGACGCAGGATTGCTGCCAGATGGGGCGGAATGGTGCCGCGCTTGCCCTTGTGCATCTGTCGGCCGGTGTGGTCGACCAGGGCCAGGTAGTCGTCGGCATTCAACTGGCGGCTGGCGAAAACTGCGGTGATCGGCGTCAGCCAGCTGCGCGTCTGGTCTTCGCGGGCGGGGTCGAGATGGGTTATGGTGCAGCCGGGGCGCAATGACAGCCCGGCATCATGCAGGGCAGCGCGGGCCGCGTGCGTATCGCCAGCCTTAACCTGCTGTGCCGCCTGCACCCGCGCCTGTCGGGCAATGATGCGGGTTTTGATACCCGTGTGATCGCTGGTCTCCGGCCGATCTGCCAGCTTGGCCCGGATCGGATTCAGATCCACATACACCATGCCTGCCACCACGGCAGCTTCGTCCAGCAGTGGAATCGATGAAAACCGGCCTTCCCAGAAGGCGCCGGTGCACTCGTCTTCCTTGTTCGCCAAGCGCGCCACTGGCTCCTTGAGCA
>SLQH01000141.1 GCA_007131555.1 Planctomycetota bacterium
AGGTCTGGCGCACAAAGGCCCGATGCCGTTCACCAACGGCGTCATCACGATGAAGGGCCCGACCGACACAGGTGCCACAGCGCATGCTGCCCGACACCTGCTCAACCGCGATCTCGGCCCCGGCCGCCGGACGACCCTGATGGGTCAGCCGAACGGCGATCTCAGCCCGGCGATGGGCCGTGATCCGCTCAGCGGCCCGCTGCTGCCAGTCGGCATCGCTCATCTGCTCTCCTTGTCACTGGTGAGGGACACTATCGTCTGGTGCCGGTGGGGGACAAGAGGGACCGGGCGGCGGGCGGCCTCCATCACGAAACAGCCGAGCAATGCCTACAGACATCACACCAGTGAACAACGGGATGGCACACGCAGGATGTGCCAGCAGTAATAGCCGCTCTGCTGACCACTCCAACTTCTGCGCAACCATTCCGATCATGATTGGGGCCACACACAACGCGAATCCGAATACCAGAAGATTCCATGAGGGATGGGATTTGCGAATATCCAATGGCTCTCCATGAATACCGACAAACCATAACGCCATTGCCCATCGCAAACCCATCACGGAGCACCGGGCCTTGGCCCGTGTGCCTACGCGTGTCTGCCATGCTTTCTTCCAGCACCCGCCTGATCGGCGGCAGGGTGCCCGTGTTACGGATCGCAGATGCCGCAACTCGTGATCATGGGCGGCGACAAAGGACACAATTGAGGCGCGGCGATGATGGTGCCGCCCCAGACCTATAGCGATCTCAAGGATCGCCTGCCCGCCAATGCACGCCGACCAAGGTCCGGTGCTCCGAGTGGGGCGCTGGGCGTCGACAACGCTTGAGACGTCTCTGGCGCTTCACGTTGCTCCCACAGCGTGCCCGACAATGACCATGTCGAGCAAGGTGTCTGTCCATCCCTTCCATGCTCCTACAGCAGCCGATTTCGCCACCAGGTCAGGCTGGACATGAACACCACTTGTACACCCTGGTCATCTGCCGATGATGCCGCCCATGGTCGCCAGTGCTGTCGTTCGTCATCGGGTCCGCCGGGGGCTGGATCTCCCTCTGGCTGGAACCGTATCCCGACAGATCGAGACCGCCCCGACGGTATCCCGCTGCGCCCTGGTGCCGACGGATCATCCTGGCCTGCGCCCTCGGGTGATGGTCGAGATCGGCAGCCGGGTGACGGCTGGTCAGACCCTGGTCGTTGATCGGCGCAATGACGGCATCCGCCTGGCGGCGCCAGTCTCGGGCACCCTGAGCGCCATCCTGCGCGGTGAACGGCGGGCCATCCAGGCGGTGGTCATTGATCACGATCCGGTCAGCCAGGAGCCGGAGATCCCCCGGCCTGATGGTGCCATCGAGGACTGGTCGGCGACAGCGGTCCGCGAGCTGTTGCAGGCCGGCGGAGCCTGGTCGACCTTGCGTCAGCGCCCCTTTGACATTCCCATCCCCATCAACGCTCCGGCCCCGGCGGCGATCTTCGTAACTGCCATCGATACCCGCCCCCTGGCCGCCGATCCGGCCCTGGTGCTGGGCTCCCGTCATGAGGACCTGCGCGCCGGCCTGCGGGCCCTGGCCCGGCTGGCCCCAGTCCATCTGTGCCTGGGCGATGAGCGCCTGGCGGTCTGCGCCAGCGACTGCGCCGGGGTCAGCAGCCATGTCTTCAGCGGTCCCCACCCGGCTGGGCTGGTGGGCCTGCACATCCACCGCCTGCAACCGGTCGATCGGCAAGGCCCGGTCTGGCACTGCCTGGCCCAGGATGCCGCGGCCATCGGCCAGCTCTGCCGCAGCGGCCAGGTCGACAGCCTGCGCACGGTGGCCATCGCCGGGCCGGGCGTCAACCGTCCCCGCCTGCTGCGCCTGCCCCTGGGAGCCGCCCTGGCCCCGGTGGTCGGCCCCTGTCTGCTCGACGGCGACCATCGCATCATCAGCGGTTCGATCTTGGACGGGCGCTTGGTCGAAGACCTGGACCAGGCCTTCCTCGGCCGCTTCCATCATCAGGTCTGCGTCATGCCACGCGGGGCCGACACCCGAATCACCGGGGTCCTGATGCATGGCAGCCGCCGCTTCTCGATCGCCCGGACCCTGAGCGCCTGGCTGAGCTGGCGGCGGCGCTGGCCCCTGAATGCCGCCACCTATGGCCAGCAGCGCAGCGTCTTCCCCAGCGAACTGTTCGATCAGGTCTTCCCCTTTGCCGACATCCCCATCGTCCCCCTGCTGCGGGCCATCCAGGCCCGCGACATCGAGACCGCTGAGCGCCTCGGCGCCCTGGAACTCTGTCCTGAGGACCTGGCCCTGGCGACCTTCGTCGATCCCTGCAAGATCGACCATGCCCAGGACCTCGGCCACCTGCTCGACCTGATCCGGGAGGAGGGCTGATGACCGCCCTGTCCCCCCTCACCAGCGCCGCCCCCTGGGCCCGTGATGCCCAGAACCTGCGCCGCATCATGGGCACCGTGCTGCTGGCCCTGATCCCAGTCTTCGTGATGGGCTGCTTCAATACCGGCTTTCAGGCCAATCTGGCCATCGGGGTCCAGGGCATGGCCCCGACCATCGGCTGGCGCGAGGACCTGCTCGGCTGGCTGGGCATCGCCCATGATCATCACAGCTTCATGGCCAATCTGCTGCGCGGCGCAATGTGGATGATCCCACCACTGATCGTCAGCTTTGTGGTCGGCGGCTTCTGGGAGTGGCTGTTCTGCCGGGTGCGGGGCCTGGCCTTCAATGAGAGCTTCTGGGTCACCGCCGCCCTCTATGGCCTGTCGCTGCCGGTCGGCCTGCCGATGTGGAAGGCGGCCCTGGGCATCAGTTTCGGCATCATCTTCGCCAAGCAGGTCTTCGGCGGAGCCGGTTACAACGTGTTCAACACCATGCTGGTGTCGCGCGGCTTCCTGTTCTTCAGCTTCCCGCACCATTTCTCCGGCGCCCAGCCCTATGCCGCGGTCGACGGCTATACCACCGCCACCCCCTTGACCACCCTGGGCGAATACGGCATTGAGACCCTGCGGGCCTCCTACACCTGGACCGAAGCTTTCATCGGCCTGACCCCCGGCTCCCTGGGCGAGACCTCAGCGGCCGCCTGTCTGATCGGGGCGGTGATCCTGATCGCCACCGGGGTGGCCTCGTGGCGGATCATCGGCGGGATCGTGGTGGGGGTGATCATCGCCTCGCTGCTATTCAACGCCCTGGCCCCAGGCAGCGACAACCTGACCCTGGCCACCCCCTTCTGGTGGCATCTGGTGATCGGCAGCGTGGCCTTTGGCGGGGTCTACATGGCCACCGATCCGGTCACCGCCCCCTCGACGCCCGGCGGGCGGCTGATCTACGGCCTGATGATCGGCCTGCTGCTGATGAGCATCCGCTGCCTCAATCCGGCCTACAGCGAAGGTACCCTGCTGAGCATCCTGCTGATGAATACCTTCGCGCCGCTGATCGACCATTGCGTGATCACCTGGCGCACCCGGCATCGGAGGCGACGTGTCCAAGCCTCCTAGCGCCGCCTCGACCCTGTTGTTCGCCGCCGTGGTCTGCCTGGCCTGCTCTTTGGTGGTCACCGGCAGCCGGGTGCTGCTGCGCTCCCGCCAACTGGCCAACAGCGAACAGCACCGCCAGCGCAATGTCCTGGTGGCCGCCGGGCTGGCCGAGGCCGATGAACGCCTGAGCGCCACCGCCATCAACGAGCGCTTCGCCCCGATCACGGCCCTGGTCTGGGATACCGTGGAACGGCGTCTGGTCGATGGCCTGGACCGCGATCAGGTCCAGCTGCGCCCGCAGATGGTACCGGCCCCCGACGGCGCTCCCGGCCTGCGTGAGATGCCCCGCCATCTGGTGCTGTACCGCTTGCCGCCCACGGACGACCAGGCC
>SLQH01000406.1 GCA_007131555.1 Planctomycetota bacterium
ACCGACGAGCCATTGCCTTCGCTGGCCACAGCCCGGCCCGATCTGCCCATGACCTGGATCGCCTGGTACGACCGTCTGCTGGCCCATGATCCGACCCAGCGCTTCGCCAGCGCTGCCGCCGCCCTGCGGGCCCTGCGCCATCTGGACACCGACGAGACCGCCGCCACCGCCCTGACCGATGACGACACCCTGCCCATGGCGCAACGCGGCCGGGAGACCTTGGATACCGCCAGCGGCGCCCAGACCAGAGCACTGCTGACCCGCACCCTGCGCCCGGTGCTACCCCAGCCTGAGCCCCCCAGCGCCACCGCGGTGGTCCCATTGCGCCGCCGCTTCGTCGTCAAGCTGATGCTGGCCTTGTGGCTGCTGAGCACCACCGCTGCTGTCGTCACCGGTTTTGGCATCAGTCGCCAGGCCCTGGCCGCCCAGCTGCAACGCCTCCGCCACGACATCGCCGCCACCGCCGCCGGAGCAGCAGTGCTGATCGACGGCGCAGTCCACGCCCGCCTCGCCGAAGCCGGAGCCGCTGCCGCCGATGATCCCGATTTCGCGATCCTGCATGATGTCCTGCTCCGCTATCGGGACGCCCATCCCCATGCCCGCTACATCTACACCATGCGTGAACTGCCCGAGACCGCCCGGACCGGAGTAGTGGCCTTTGTCATCGACGCCTCCGAAGCGGTTGATCTCAACGACGACGGGGTCATTGATCCGGATGAGATGCCGGCCCTGCCCGGCGAACGCTACGATACCCGTGGTTCACCGCGCCTGCTCGACGGCTTCCATGCCCCCAGTGCCGATGACAGCCCGACCGTCGACCGCTGGGGGGAATGGATCTCCGGCTACGCTCCGATTCGCAATGCCGATGGTCAGGTCACCGGCCTGGTTGGCATCGACATCCCCAGCGACCATCTTGACCGCCTACGCCGCGACTTCCTCCTCCAGTCCCTGATCCTTCTGGTCAGTTCCCTGGTGGCCTTCATGGCGGCCGGCTGGCTGGTGGCCCAGCGCCTGCGGCGACCGGTCGAGACCCTGCGCCGCGGCATGCTGGCGGTGGCCAGCGGCGATCTTGAAGCCCGGGTTGATCTGCCTGACAACGACGAGTTCGGTCAATTGGGTCGGGCCTTCGAACGCATGCGGCGCGGCCTGCGCTCCGGTGAGGAACTGCGCCGGGCCTACGAACGTTTCATGGCCCAGACCCTGGGGGCCCGACCCGGAGCCGGGACAGTCACCAGCGGCCCGGCCGTCTGGCTGCGCCTACGTCTGCCGCCACCGACGCAGACTGACGGTCTGCGCCTCGACCTGCTGCTGGAACGCATCCACGATCATGGCGGAGTCGTGGAGCGCCTCACCGGCGACGGCCTGTACTGCCGCTTCAATGCCGGCCACGAAGCCGACCAGCCCCAGGACCGGGCCCTGCGCTGCGCCCTGGCCCTGCTCGGCTGCGACATCGCCTCCCGACCCCAGATCATCGCCATCAGCCACGGCGACGACCCCGCCGCCACCGACACCCTGCTGGCCCTCGGCGATAGCCTGGACCTTGATCTCTGCGTCAGCCCGGAAGTCTTCCAGCCGGTCGCCGACGGCTTCATCGCCGACCACATCACCTGCGACGACGCCGGCACCCCACGCGAGATCTACGTCATCAAGGCCGCCGTCGGAGCCAGTGGTCGGAGCTGAGCGGACTGTCTCATCAACCTGCCAAACGACGCAGGACGTGGCCCAATACACGCGCCCCTTGGCGCATCGAGTCGGGATCGATGTTGGTTCCCAGAACCAGACAGTCGCGATACAGACCGGTCAGGGAACAATCTCCACCGGCATTGAGCAAGAGTCCCTCATCAGCCGCAGCGGTACAGACGCTCTCGGCAGCCAGGCCAGACGGCAGGCGTAGGCAGAGATGCGGCCCACCATGGGGGGCATGAAGCATGACGCTCTTTGGACAATGGGTCGTCACCACATCGGCCATGAAGCCCACCAGACGATGGCACTCCCGGGCCACAGCGACGCGCCCCTCCAATACCCGTTTATGGTTGAACAAGGCGGCCACGATCTGTTGCAGATGGGCCGGCGGATGAGGATGCACACGAGCCAGACTGGCCTGCAAGGCGGCATGCCAACGACCCCCGAACACCCAGCCGATAGGCAGGCCCGGAGTCAGGAAACTGACCAGAGAGGCATGCTGGATGACGATATCGGCTTCATCGATGGCCTTGAAGGGCTGTGCAAGGCGTGGTGGCGGCATGAGATAGCGCATGCTGTCATCGACGATCAGGGGAATATCATGCTCGACACAGAGACGATAACAGGCCACACTGTCCTTGAAGGTCAGGCGCTGACCGCTGATCGGGTGACAACTCGGAGCAATCACCGCCGCTGCCACCGTAACGCCCCGGTCAAGAATGACCCGCAACAGTTCATGCACGACGACCGATGGACTCAACATGTCCAGTTCGATGACCCGGCGAGCGCTCAAGCGCAAGATCTCGGCCAGGGCCGGACACAGCGGCGCCTGGACCACCACCGTTCCCGGACGATTGAGGACATGCAGGGCATGCTGTACGACCGCCAGTGAACCATCGGTGACAGTGACGGCATCCATATGAGCCCCAAACCCCTGTAGATGCAACTGTCGCACGATAGCCGCCCGCAAGGCCGGATCTCCCGGGGCCGGCGCTGCCCGCATGACCTCGTCAAATGACGGGCGCAGAACCGAACGCGGAATAAACCCTGCCAGATTGATGGTCGACAGGATGTCCTGATTGAGCAGCAGGCAACGCCAGTCGATGATCCGCCCCTTGCCGGTCGCAGCACGACCCGCCTGGGGACGACCCGCCTGGGGACACACAGCATGGTGCTGATATTGGTAATATCCAACCCGTGGCACAGCAAAGATCAGCCCCCGACTTTCAAGACTGCGCAGGGCCCGTTCACAGGTGACAATGCTGACCCGATGCTGACGGCATAAGGAGCGGATCGACGGCAACCGTTGCCCAGGCCCGAAATGGCCGGCCTTGATCTGGGCCATGAGGGCATCAGCTATCCATTTGTAGCGCGGCCCTGATGAGCCTTTGTCACGATGCCTATCTACCATGGATACATGTCCTTTGTACGCAACCTGACGGCATCCGCTATCGCGTAAGCCGACCACAGCTATTTGGCATTACAAACTGTCTACCTCATTCTGTTCTAACTTGTCTACAGACACACACATCACAGATGTGTAAGCTATCAATCCATGACGGTTCATCAAGGGAGGAACATCATGTCAAAACAGGGTGACCAACCACAAAATGACAGATCCCCGACTCACTGCGATGACCAGATAACCCCATCTGATCAAGCCGTCGATGCCTCACTAGCTGACATGCACCACGAGATCCGCAACGAGGCCCAGATCATCATCGGTGTCACCGATCAGATCCTGGCCGGTCAGCCCGACCACCGCCTGAGTCATCAGATGACCGCCCTGCGCCATAGCGCCGAGAACCTGTCGCGACATGTCAACGATCTGCTTGATCAGGCCCGCATGGCATCAGGACGTTTTGACATCTCCCCGCTCCCATTCCGGCTTGATGAACTGCTGACGCAACTGCAAGCGACAGGCTTGGTCATGACTGGCGGCAAGGGCCTGGCGCTGGAAATGTGGGCCGATGACGGCTTGCCGCAGACCATCATCGGCGATGCCCGCCGCCTGCGTCAGGTCTTGCTCAACCTGATCGGCAATGCCATTGCCCATACCGATCATGGACAGATATCCATCACCGTAACGGCACAGGACATCGCAACCGATGCCATCACCCTGTGCTGGAGCGTGCGTGATACCGGCGTCGGCCTGGGCGACCAGGAT
>SLQH01000281.1 GCA_007131555.1 Planctomycetota bacterium
CCGCTCATGTACGCGGGCCAAGGCCCGGTCTCCGGGTGGAATCCATGGAACTGATGAGCGAAAGGAGGCTGCCAACGCAGGTATCTGAGTAATGCACGGCACCCTGTTCGTTCACTATTCCTTACAGACTCCAGGGAAAACCGGATCGCCCTGTTCCGCCGCCCGCAGGGCCTTTGCGCTCTCTGCGGTCTCTGCGTGAGACTATTCCGGAAGTTTTCACGCCCGCTTCGCTCAAGGGCGCAGAGAGAAAGCCAGACCTCCACCTTCTTGGCTCCTCCGCCGCCCGCAGGACCTCTGCGGCCTCTGTGCTCTCTGCGCGAGACCACTCCGAACACAGCATCCGCTGAACAAAGCCAGACTGCACACCGCAGGGTCAACCCAACCAGACGCTGGCAATGCTGAAATAGATCACCACCCCGCTGACATCGGCCAGGGAGGTGATCAAGGGCACGCTGGCCGTGGCCGGATCAAGCCGACAGCGGCTCAGGAGGGTCGGCAGCAGGATGCCCAACAGACCGCCGGTGATGACCGTCAGGAACATGGTCACGGCGACAATCCACAGGACCTCCGGCGAACGCCACCAGGCCAGGGTTGCCGCGCCCAGGGCCATGACGGCCCCCAGCATGCTGGCCACCAGCAGTTCGCGCCCCAGCAGGCGCAGCCAGTCGCGGGCCTCGACATCACCGGTGGCCAGGGCCCGCACCATGAGGGTGGCCGCCTGGCTGCCAGCATTGCCACTGCTGTCGATCAGCAGGGGCAGGAAGAACATCAGGGCCAGGGCCGAAGCCAAGGTCTCCTCAAAATGACTCATGGCAAAGACCGTCCCGGCGCTCATCAGCACCAGGACCAGCAGGGAACCGACCCGCTGCCGGAACAGCAGGCCCATGGTTGCGTCGCGCATCCCGCCCGGCACGGCACCGACCGAACCCAGTTTATGGAAATCCTCGGTGTACTCCTCTTCGGCCATATCCATCACGTCATCAATGCTGACCAGACCCAACAGGACTTCGTGCTCATTGACCACCGGCAGGGACAGGAGGTCATAGTGACGGATCATCCGCACCGCCTCCTCCTGGTCGGCGTCAGCCCGAATGCGGACACAGGGCTGCTCCTGCATGATGTCACGCACCAGGGTCTGCGGTTCGGCAAAGACGAAATGGCGCAGGCGCAGGGCGTCCTGCAGGACCCCCCGGGCATCGACCACATGGACCACGGTGACGGCGTCTTCACGCTCCTCGAAACTGCGGATATGGTCAAGGGCCTTGGCCACCGTCCATCCGGCCCGCACCACCACCACATCGGGGTTCATCCGCCGACCGACGCTGTCTTCAGGAAAATCAAGCAGACGGGCCAGTTCGTCGGCATCCTCCCGACTCAGCAGACCGCGCAGGCGGGCCCCAAGCGCGGAGGGCAGGGCCAGGAACAGGGCGGCCCGGTCATCCGGATCCAGGGCCGCCAGCAGATGACGGACCTGGTCTTCGGGCAGTTCGCTGGTCAGTTCGGCAACGGCATCCGGCTCAAGGTAACTGAAGACCTCGTCGGCCCGCTCCTGCTCCAGGGCACTGAAGACCCGGACCCGTGATGGCAGGTCCAGACGCTCCAGCAGATCGGCAATGTCCTGGACCGGATGATCGGCCAGTTCGTCGCGGATGGTCGCCGGATCATCGGTGACCAGCAGGCAACGAATGGCGGTCAGCTCCTCGGTGACGCCATGCAGATCCTCGAAGGGATTCATGCCCCACCCCCTATCGCGCCCAGATCCAGCCACCAGGAGGCGATGGCGAAGTAGATCAACAGACCGCCGATATCGATCAGCGAGGTCACCAGGGGGGCACTGGCGGTCGCCGGATCACAACGCAGACGACGCAGGATGAAGGGCAGCAGAGTGCCAAACAGGCTGCCGACCACCACCACCGCCACCATGGTCAGGCAGACCACCGGCAACACCTCCGGAGCGAAGACCAGGGCCAGCAGGGCCAAGGTCGTGGCCATGCACAGCCCCAGGCCCAGGGCCACCGCCAGATCACGCAACAGCAGACGACGCCAGTCGCGGGGCCGCAGATCGCCGATGGCAAAGGCCCGCACCACCAGGGTGGCCGCCTGGGCTCCGGCATTGCCACCGGAGGCGATCAGCAGGGTCATGAAGAAGGCCAGGGCGGTGACCTCGTCAAGGGCATCCTCATAGAGAGCGATGGCCCCACCAGCGAAAAGGTTGATCAGGACCAGCAGCACCAACCAACCGATCCGGCGGCGGAACAGCAGCCCCGGTGAGGCTTCGCCAAAGCTGCCCTCAATGCGACCGACCGAACCGAGTTTGTGGACGTCTTCGGTGAACTCCTCCTCAGCGACGTCCATCACGTCATCGATGGTGAAGATGCCGATCAACACCCCGCGATCATTGACCACCGGCAGGGACAGGAGGTCGTAGTGCCTGATCAGACGCACCGCCTCCTCCTGGTCGCTGTCGACCAGGATGCGCACACAGGGCTCCTCGCGCATCAGATCCCCTACCTGTGAACGCGGGTCGGCGAAGATCAGACGCCGCAGACGCAGGGCATCTCGCAGCACTCCGTGGCTATCGACCACGAAGACCACGATGACCATCTCGGTGCGCGGACCGAAGGCCCGGATATGGGCCAGGGCCTGGGCCACGGTCCAGGTCGCCCGCACGGCGACGAAATCCGGATTCATGCGCCGGCCGACGCTGTCCTCGGGATAGGACAACAATTGTTGCAACTCAGCCGCATCCTCGCGACTGAGCAGACTACGCAGACAACCGGCCGCCTTGGCCGGCAAGGCCGTGAACAGGGCGGCCCGGTCATCCGGCGGCAGGCTGGCGAGCAGATGCCGCACCAAGACATCATCCAGACGCTCCACCAGGGGGCCAACAGCCTCTGGCTCCAGATAACTGAACACCTCTTCCTGACGCGCCGATTCCAGGACCATGAAGATCCGGACCATGTCCTCGGGATCAAGGTCAGACAGGACATCAGCGATGTCAGGATCCGGCAAGCCTTCCAGATGGGCAGCGATCCCCTGGCGATCATCAGCCGCCAACAGATCACGCAAGGCGATCAGTTCGACGGTGGTATCACGGCGATCATCACCGACAGCGGACATCGACCGACCTCCGAACAGTACGCACAGACACAGACCATGCCTGGCGATGGGCGCAGCGAGAACAGACACCGGACATCGGCGGCCACCAGACCAGGCAATTGCGACCCATCACCGGGGAATTGCCCGCGCGCGGCTCTTGCGCCTCGGACTAGCGCTCGGAGACCTCAGTACCCCCGATGCAACATGACACGCTACCGTCCAGTGCAGCATCAGTCATCGCGTGTGCCTCCAGGGGTGAACGAAGCACCCGTGCTCAACTGGGCAACGGGCTGTACAATGGAGGAAACCTACTGCCTGCGAGCCATGACACAAGGGCCTGCTCCAGCCGCGTCACTGACCCTCGCCCGGCCTCGTGAAACCCATTGCATACCAGCCCCCAGCGCCACACTGCCCACACATTGAGCACGGGGCGTAGCTCAGCCTGGTAGAGCGCCTGGTTTGGGTCCAGGAGGTCGCATGTTCGAATCATGTCGCCCCGATATATCATCCCTGCAACGGTCGCCCGTCGAGCTCTGCACCTGGACCCACACCAGATGACTCAAGCGGCGGCGCAGGTGCCAACAGCAAAACCCACGCCCAGCCGACGATCAAGACAGCCTTGGCCCGTGTACATTGGCAGACGGAGATGCTTGAGACGGACATAGGCCAGGGCGGCGGCATCGATCGCTGCAATGCGCTTGCGTTCATCATCGCCGTGAATGATCACGAGTCGCGAGATCCACAGG
>SLQH01000265.1 GCA_007131555.1 Planctomycetota bacterium
GAGGCTTGAGGGAGTGCCGAGAATGGGCATACATCAGCCACCTAAAACCCGGAAGAGCCAATCTATTCCTTACAGGCTCCTAGTGCGGCCGCATGGTCGGAAACAGGATCACGTCGCGGATGCTGTCGGTGCCGGTGAAGAGCATCACCAGACGGTCGATGCCCAGACCCTCGCCACCGCAGCAGGGCAGGCCATGGTCGAGGGCGGTGCAGTAGTCCTCGTCGATGCGGCCGTCAGCGATTCCGGCCTCATCGTCGCGGGCGGCAAGCGCCTCATCCCGCTGGGCGGCGAAGCGGGCCCGTTGCTGGTCGGGGTCGTTGAGCTCGGTGAAGGCATTGGCCAGCTCCATGCGGTTGATGAACAGCTCGAAACGCATGGTGATCGACGGATCCTCGGCATGGGTCCGACACAGGGGCGAGAGCCAGGCCGGCTGGTCGGTGATGAAGGTCGGCTGGACCAGATGGGGCTCGACCACCTCGGCCCACAGGGCATCGACCAGGCGTTCATGACTGGCAAAGGCCGCCGGATCAAGGCCATGACTGCGGGCCGCCGTAGCCACGGCCTCTTGATCCTCATGGTCGAGGCCGCCGAACTGACGCAGGGCCTGGTGGTAGCCCAGACGGGCGAAGGGCTGATCGAGATCAAGCCGGGCTGCCCCCACCTGGAGCTGGCGATGGCCCAGGACCGTATCGGCCAGATGGCGCAGCAGCTCCTCGGTCAGGTCCATCATGCGGTGGTGGTCGGCGTAGGCCTCATACCACTCGACCATGGTGAACTCCGGATTGTGGCGCAGATCGATGCCTTCATTGCGGAAGTTGCGATTGACCTCGAAGACCCGCTCCAGGCCGCCGACCAGCAGGCGCTTGAGGTGCAGTTCCGGAGCGATGCGCAGGTACAGGTCGAGATCCAGGGCATTGTGGTGGGTGACGAAGGGTCGGGCCGAGGCCCCGCCGAGGACCGTGTGCATCATCGGCGTCTCGACCTCAAGATAGCCCCGGGCGGTGAAGAAGCCCCGCAGGGCCTCGACCAAGCGCGAACGGACCACGAAGCGGGCCAGCGACTGGTCGCTCATCATCAGGTCGAGATAGCGCTGGCGCTGGCGGATCTCCGGGCTCAACTCATGGCGACTGGCCCCGGCCTGATGCGGCGGCGGCAACTGGGCCTTGCCCAGCACCACCAGACGCTCGACGAACACGCTGATTTCACCGGTGCGGGTCCGGCCGACCGGACCCTCGACCCCCACCCAATCGGCCAGATCCAGGCCAGCGATGGCGGCGAAGCCGTCATCGCCGAGGATCTGACGGTCCAGGTACAACTGGATACCGCGCTCCTTCTTGGCCTCGGCGCCCTCCAGATCATCGCGCCCAGCGGCCTGCTGGGCCAGATAGAGGTCGGCCCGACTGCGATCGAACAGCGATGCGAAGCGCAGCTTGGCCCCGGCCTTGCGCAGATTGCCAATGCGCCCGGCCAGCACCACCCGTTGACCACGCGGCTGCTCGTCGCCCTCAACCGGATCCGGAGCCAGGGCCCGGGCCGCAGCCACGCTGTAGCTGGGGGTAAAGCCCTGCCCATAGGGGTCGATGCCGACCGCCCGCAGACGTTCCATCTTCTCCCGCCGAGCGGCGCGGTATTGATCATCCTGATGCATAACGTCTCCCTGTGGACCGCTAGCAGAGGCGCAGCCCCTATCTGGACGGCAGGGTATGAACATGCAGACCAAGGCAATCAGCGCCCTGGTGGCGCTTGGCGGTTCACGCCCCGACATATGGGCATAGAGTACACGCCTCATGAGTGATGAGACCGTGATTTCGATAGCCCCTGGCTGGCATGGCCGCATCGCCGCCCAACTACCAGGCGATTCCAAGCGGATCACTGAGGATCTGCAGACCCTGCTGATGACCGCGACCCCGCCGCATGAGTACGCCGTGCTCCACCGTGGCCGCAACCTGCTCTATCGCGGCCAACTGGCCGGCCATGAGGTGGTCATCAAACGCTTCCGCTGCCGTGGCCTCTACCAAGGCCTGCTCTACCGCTGGCGTAGCAGCAAGGCCCAGCGCTCCTTCGCTCACGCCCAGGCCCTCCTGACCGCCGGCTTCAGCACTCCACTCCCCTGGTTGTTCGCCGAACGGCGCCGTGGCCGGAAACTGGTCGACAGCGTCTATATCAGTTCCTGGCAGGGCGGATGCCATGAGATCCGGGCCCTGATAGGCGATATCCACCATCCAGAGCGCAATGGGCATCTCTACCGAATCGGCGACATGATCGGCCGGCTGCATGAAGCCGGGATCCTCCATCGTGACCTCACGCCCGGCAACGTCCTCATCAGCGGCGCCGATCAACGATGGTGCTACGATCTGGTCGATCTCAACCGCATGGGCTTCGGCCCGGTCGATCCTGGCCGGGGCCTGCGCAACCTGGTCGGGATCGATCCCGGCGACACCCCCGGCCGCCTGGCCCTGATCGCCGGCTATTGCCAGCCTCGGACCATCCCTCACCGCCTGGCGATCCACCAGTTCTGGACCCTGGCCCGACGCAACGCCCTGCGCCTGCGCTGCAAGCGCCGCAGCCGACGCTGGCGCCATGGCATCAGCAAGGGCTGAACAAGGGTTTTTCAGGGATTGTGAGGGACACTGGACCATTGCTGGGGTTTTACCGCGAAAAAAGCCCTAGACAGGCGGAAATATGCCATAAAAGTTCTTTCTTACGGCCCTTTCACCCCTTCCCCTCCATGGAGAAACAGTATGGCCAAGGATCCCGCAATTCTGCGCAAGCCCAAGTCGACCGACAAAGGCTACACCAAGACCCAGTTGATCAATCACCTGACCGCCAAGGTCGGTGAACTCGGACTCGGCGACGTTTCCAAGAAGCAGGTCGCCGCCGTCATCGACGAACTGGCGAAGGTCATGATGGACTACGCCCCGGTCGGCGCCACCCTGCCCGGCATCGGCAAGCTGGTCCTCAAGAAGACCCCCAAGCGTCCTGCCCGCATGGGCCGCAACCCGGCCACCGGCGAAGAGATCAAGATCGCCGCCAAGCCAGCCGGCAAGAAGCTGGTCTTCCGCATCGCCAAGGCGGCCAAAGACAGCATCTGATTGCGCCTGTAATCGCGTCAACGCCGTGCCGCTCAAGCGGCACGGCGTTTTTTTTATACCGCCCGGCATACACCCTGCCCAGCTTCCTCGCTCCCAAGCCACGACCAAAGAACTACTACACCCGTCCTCGATGACGATAGGCCGCTGGTGGCAGGCCGGTATGGCGATGGAACACCCGGCTGAAGTGATGGCGGTTGGCAAAACCGGCGGCCTCGGCAATGGCGTCGATGCTGCGGTCCGTGTCCACCAGGGCCTCAGCGGCCCAAGCGATGCGGCGCTGCTGGACGTAGCGTTGCGGGGTGGTGCCGAGATGCTGACGAAAGACCCGGGTGAAGTGGTCGGGGCTCATGGCGCACAGGCCGGCCAGGGTGCTGACGTGCAGGTCCTCATGCGGTCGGGCCCCGATCCGACGCAGAGCCGGGGCCAGGGGATCAGCGAAGGACAGACGGTCGACCAGGACCTGGAGCCGGTCCTCAGAGAGGCTGGCGATGGCCAGCCCCAAGGCGGCGGCAGCGGCGGCCTGGGCCAGCAGATGGGCTGCCGGCTGCTGACCCAGCACCAGCACCTGGGCCAGGAGGGCGTCCACGACCGGAGTCTGAGCCAGGGTGCACACCGGGCCGAAGCAGGTCTGCGGCCAGTCGCCATCCAGGACCTCGGCCTGGAAATGCACGAACTGATGGTCGACCTGACCCTGACAACCGCCCTGGCAATCACTCCACGGCGGGATGAGATGACAGTGGTCCGGCAGCA
>SLQH01000530.1 GCA_007131555.1 Planctomycetota bacterium
ATGCACTGCGCCATGCTCGGTCGCTATCCCTTACAGACTCCTAGGGGATCAGATCCTGGACCCACTCCGGCGATAACCGACCGGGGACATGCCGACGTGACGGCGGAAGACCTTGGTGAAGTAGCTGGGATCATCAAAGCCCAGGCTGCGACCGATCTCCATGACACTGTGCTGGCTGGTCCGCAGGAGTTCGGCGGCCCGGTCGATGCGCATCCGGTTGAAGGCCTCGGTGAAGCCCTGGCCGGTGTGGTGCAGCAGCAGGCGGGAGACATGGGTTGGACTCAAGCCCACGGCCTGGGCCACATGGTCGCGTGACAGGGGCTGGTCGAGATGACCGCGCATGTGTTCGAGGATCGCCTGGAGGCGGGCCGGGGGGCCGCCGCCGGTGTGGGCGATGACATCGAAGACCCGCTGGAGGATGCCGACCACCCAGCCGGCCAGTTCCTCCTCGTCCTCGACCGCCGCCAGGGCGGCGAAGGCGCTGTAGCTGCTGCCCAGCAGACCGTCAGCGGCCGCCCCGGCCTCGACCGCCGTCCGACACATGGCCGCCACCAGTTCCATCAGCAGGCTCTTGACCAGTTCCAGGCCGGAACCGGTATCCAGGTCGCCACCGCGCTGGTAGATCAGCAGGAGGATGCGGTTGAGGATGGTGGTGGCCTCGGCCCGCTGGCCACGACGGATGGCCGACAGCAGGGCCGGTTCCTCGCGCAGGTAGACCTCCTGGATGGCCAGCGGCCCACCCCGCTTGCCGTCATGCAGATGGTAGGCCCGCTCCTGCTCCCGCCGGTAGCGGCGGCGCTGCTCGGCCAGCACGGCGGCATTGGTCAGGTTGTGCAGTTCGGCCAGTTCGCGCAGATGGGCGCAGGCCAGGCGCAAGTCAAGGCTCGGCGGAGCGCCGACCTGGGGGAAGAGACGCGGTTCGGGACATCTGGCCACCACCGCACCCTGGCTGCGGGCATTGCACATCACCGGCACCGCCCAGTACAGCATGTCATCGTGCAAGGTGATGCTCGGCTCGCCCCAGCGCAGGCATTCCTCGCTCATATGCCGGACCAGGGCGGCGGGATCTCGCGCTACCAGAAAACGGGGCGGACCATGGAGGGGCTGGCCCTGATCATCGCACAATGCCACATCAAGGCCCCAACGCTCATAATAAGCACTCGCCAGAGCGGCAAAGACCTGGACCGGCACTGATACGGCGCAGCCGTGTTGGCTCACGTCACGATCCTAGGAGTCTGTAAGGGATAGCGACCGAGCATGGCGCAGTGCATTTTCAAGTCCCGATTTCGTCGAAAACCGCAGTCATAGCCGTAGCTATGGCGAGGATTTTCGGCGGAATCGGGGCCGAAAAGGCCAAGCCAGGCGATGTGTCAGTCTATTCCTTACAGGCTCCTAGCGATGCGATTCCTGCTCCCGACCCTTGCGGTTGTGGCCGAGATGCCAACCCAGCCATTCTCCGAGTCGTTGCACCCCTCGACTGGCACCAATCGGCAAGGTCGGTAATTCGTCCAGGACCTCGGACAGGGGCCGGCCGTTGCGGGTGTGGTAGAACAGACGGAAGGCCTCCTTGAGGGCCCGTACCTCGTCATCACTCCAGCCATCCCGACGCAGGCCAATCACATTGACGTTGCGCGGTTCAGCGGGGATGCCGTCATAGGTCAGGAAGGGTGGCACATCCATACGCAGGCCGCTCATCGCCCCGACAAAGGCCAGTTCACCGATGGTGGCGAAATGATGCACCCCGGTCATGCCACTGATGATGGCTTTGCGACCAACCTTGACATGACCAGCCAACTGGGTGTTGTTGCCCAGGATCACATCCTCGGCCAATTCACAATCGTGGGCGACATGGGCATAAGCCATGATCATGCAGCGATCGCCAATCGAGGTCAGCATCCGACCGCTGGCCGTACCCTTGTTGATGGTCACGTACTCATGAATGACACAATCCTCACCGATCACCACCTCACTGGGCTCTCCGGCGTAGCTACGTGATTGCGGATCGCCGCCCAACACAGCACCTGGAAAGACCCTGGTGCGAGCCTTGATGGTGGTATTGGGCAGCACCGTCACGCTGTTCTTGAGCTCCACGCCAGACTCGATCGTGACATGCTCGCCAATAATGCAGAAGGGACCGACGGATACGTCAGCAGCGATCGTGGCCTTGGGATCAACGATCGCTTGAGGATGGATGGGCATTGCAACTCCTGATCAGCACGACACAGATGACAACATCTCCATCAGACGCTGAGTCCGTATAATTCACCTGGCTGCCTGTATCGATTCTGGTCCGGCAGGCTCGCAGCATTGACGCCACAGACACCTTGGCGGCCTGACATCAGCAAAGAGATACCGGCCGAGGTGACACGGCCGGTACACATGAAACATTACAGCCCAATTGGCGACAACAAGCATCATATACGTTGTCTGACACTGATAACGTGTTAGACAGTGCAGATGGCCATATTGCGGCATATCATCACCGGAGCGCCCCATACCTATTATCTGCGCTGTGAGTGCACCCAATCTGCCCCACTACTGGCATGCCCCCATGCCCGCCTGGCCCTGGCTGACATCCTCGAACGCCTGCGCATCGCCTGCGATCTCAGGATCTACGCTTTGGTCGTGGAACCTCAGCGTTATCACCTGATCCTGCGTCATCAGGAACAGATCGTCGAGTATGACCAACAGATACGGGCCCGCTGGCGCCACATCACAACCCGCAGCACCGTCGCCTGCCAGACCCTACGGACCCGGATGACCTCCTTGTCCGACATCATGCAGATACTCCAACAATACAGCAGCCGAGCCATCAACCGTTTGACCGGCAATCGCGGCACCATCTGGGCCCAACGCTACCGCGCCTGTCTGCTGGCCGACGACGCGGCCCTGATTGCCGCCATCATATGGCTGCATCGCAGCCCAGGACAGCAGCAAGACAGTCATCACGCCCCGTCGACACTGCACATCAGCCCCCCGCCTGTCGGACAGCTATCGGCTGAGGCGCTGTCCTTCGGCGACGAGATCCCCCGCAATCTGGCCATGACCATCCCTGATGACGCCGTATCGACCATGCACGGTCTCATCGCCAGCTGGGATGACGATGACGTCACCAGCTACGGCGATGCCCTCAGCCATGGCTGGGCGATAGGCCGGCCTGAAAGCCTGATCGAGGCGACCGACCGTCTTGGCCGACGCAGTGGTCGCGGACGCCGGCGGCGCTATCATGATCTGGTCGACCGCCTCGGCCTGGGCGTGATCAAGGGATGACCATCCCGTTCCTGCCCTGTCCCAAGCCTCACGGCCTGCCACTTGACCGCTGTGATCTCACGGTCTGATAATGACAAGGCCACTCTCAGGCCATGACCCGCCCTGCGGTCCATTCCTGATCACCCCGCTCCCAAGTGATACAAGGAGACCCGTGATGCACGAGCACTTCTGGCTAGCCTTCGGGCTGACCCTGTTCGCCGGATTGGCGACCGGCATCGGCAGTCTGTTCGTTTTCTGTACCCATCGCCAAAACTACCGCTTCCTGGCCTGGGCTACGTCTTTTGCCGCCGGAGTGATGGTCTATATCAGCTTCGTGGAGATCCTGCCGGAGGGCATTGAGGCCCTGGAGAAGCATTGCGGGGATGGCCCAACCGAGCTGTGGGGCGTCCTGGCCTTTTTCGGCGGCATCCTGGGCATCATGCTCATCGACCGCCTGGTGCCCAAGGTCGACAATCCCCATGAGGCCCGCAGTCTTGATGCCATCAAAGAGGTCCAGGACGATGTCCTGGCCGACCAGCCGACACCAGCCCCTGGTGATCACCGCAGTCTGCACCGCATGGGCATCCTC
>SLQH01000383.1 GCA_007131555.1 Planctomycetota bacterium
AGCATGTTGCTACATGGTGCCGCCGCCCTGGCCTATGTCCGTCTCAAGAATCTCCGCCCGCCACTGTACACGGGCCAAGGCCCGGTACTCCGGGTAATAATGCGGAGATCCTGGAGGTCTGTAGGGGATCGATAGGCACGTCGCCTGGCTGGGCCATTTCGGTCGCTATCCCTTACAGACTCCTGGAGCCTGTAAGGAATAGACTCACACGTCGCCTAGCCTGGCCTCTTGTCACAACCCAGGCTCCCGACCTGACCAGCCCGCCACTTGTCACAGCGCAAGCAGACGCTACTGTGCTGCTTGATGTCGTGATGCTGCGACGCTTGCCCGTAGGCCGTCAGGCCCTTGATCCCTCGTCGCCGGCGTGCGCGAGCCAGGATCAAGGCCGACGAAGCACCGGGCCACGCGCTCAGCAACACCACAACCCGCGACGGCCCCAGGCCCTGCACCGGTGCACGGCCCCGATACGCGGAGTCAACATACGTCAGGATACTGTGTAGATGAACGCACCGCATGACCTCGCCGCCATGACGCTCAAGGACTTGCGTCAATTGGCCGGCCAACACCAACTCAAGAACCGTAGCAAATTGGCCAAGAGCGACATCATCAGCGCCCTTGAACATGTCATCGCCAAACGCCAACCTGGATCAAAGCCCGTCAACAAGCCGGTTGAACGCGAGCCTGAGGTCTTGGATGCCGCTGCCGTAGCCGGCCTGACCAAGCCAATCAGCACCACCCAAACACCAACCCCGCCAGCCGAGGCGGCAACAAGCGCTGACGGCGATGGTGAGCCCCGCAGCAAACGGCGCCGCTCACGGCGGCGGCGCAAGCGCAGTCGCCCTGGTGATCCCTCAGATGACAACGCACCAAGCGCCGCCTCAGACGAATCCGACAGCCAGGAACAAGGCGCGTCTTCTCCACCAGCACCCAGCAAGCCGTCCCACAAGGCCGCCCCAGATGCCAGGGAACGTGCGTCGAAGGGCCCATCTCCTGAAGAGCGCCCCGCTCCCGCGCCGTCCCGTCCTCGGACACCACAACCGCACCGACGCGTACCACCCATCCTTGATCGCCTCAAGACCTTTGCCCAGGGCATCCTTGAATTGTGCGATCCGGACACCCCGCGCTGGGCCCAACCGCGCCTGGCTGAACTGCTGGCCGAGGCCGGAGTGGCACCCATCCCCACCGAAGGGGCTGCCCATACCGACTTCCACGATGTCGTCGATAGCACCGCCGATGCCGACGCTGCTCCAGGACACATCGTCTCCGTGGTCAGTCCTGGCTTCGCCCTGCGAGGTGACCGCGGCGACCTGTTCCCCCTACGACGGGCCAAGGTGATCGTAGCCGGCACGGCGCGCCTGCGGCCAGTGGCGGCAGATACAGCAGAACCTGCCGAAAGCCCCGCTGCCGATACCCCAGACACGATTGACAAGGCGCCGGCAACACCGGCCAGCGACAGCCCTGAGCCCAAGACGTCGTCTTCCACGGCCAAGGACCCTGATCCACAACCAACCGAGAAGACAGCGGAAAAAAAAAGCCCCGGCGACGTAGATCCGGACGCCGCTGAACAGGACCAGAAGCCCCCCAAGCGACGCCGCTCGGCCCGTCCATCACAGTCCCCACCCAAGGCAGTTGGCCCGGTCAACGAAGAGCCGCAACCAGGACCGGCACCGCATGCCCATCGGGCAATGCCCAATGATGAAGCCCCGCCGCTTCCCCTGCGGCCCCAGGAAGCCGACGAACTGGCTGCTCGCCCTCAATCGGCAGGCTTTGCCTCCCTCGGCCTCAACCCCCAGATCCTGGCCGACTTGGCCGACATAGCCTACCTGGAGCCGAGCCCCATCCAGGCTGAAGGCATCCCTCCGGTACTGTCCGGTCGCGATATCATCGGCCAGGCCCAGACTGGAACCGGCAAGACCGCCGCCTACGTCCTGCCGGTCCTGCACCGCCTCTACGAATGGGACGGTGGCGTGCCGGTATGTCTGGTCCTGTGTCCGACCCGTGAACTGTCGCGTCAGGTGTTCGCCGAATTCAACCGCATGGCTGGCAAGAGCGGCGCCCGGGCCGCCCTGATCTACGGCGGGGTGAGCATGGACGACCAGCTCGACGCCCTGGCCCGCCATCCCCATGCCGTCATCGGCACTCCGGGGCGCATCATCGACCACGTCAAGCGCCGCAACCTCGACCTGTCGCAGTTGCGGGTCCTGGTCCTGGACGAGGCCGACCAGATGCTCGACATCGGCTTCCTGCCTGATATCGAGTTCATCCTCAAGCATACCCCGCCCCAGCGCCAGACCCTGCTGTTCTCGGCCACCATGCCTGATGAGATCCGCCGTCTGGCCAACAAGTACATGCGCGACCCCCATCTGGTCCATGTTCTGCCAGAACGGGTCACCGCCGACAATGTCGACCAGAAATGGATCGCCGTCGACCCCAAGCGCAAGACCTCGCTGCTGTCACATCTGGTCGAAACCCTGGAGCCAGAAAAGATGGTGGTGTTCTGTCGCACCAAGCACCAGACCGACCGTGTGGCCGAGGTCCTCAAGCGGCGCAAGATCAAGGCTGCGGCCATCCATGGCGACCTGCCCCAGAGCAAGCGCGAACGAGCCCTCAAGGACTTCACCGAGGGCAAGCTCGCCTGCCTGATCGCCACCAACGTTGCCGCCCGCGGCCTCGACATCCCGGCCGTATCGCATGTGATCAACTACGACATCCCGGAAAATCCCGAGGAATACGTCCATCGTATCGGTCGTACCGCCCGCATGGGCCGCACCGGCATCGCCCGCACCTTCATCACCCCTGACGACGGCCAGTTCCTCCTGGAGATCGAGAAGCACATCGGCGAATTGCTGGAGGAAGAGGTCATCGAGGACATGCAGACCACCAGCTCCGAGGCCGCTCCCAAGCGGACCATCGCCGCCCCCACCACCGCCACCAACCGCCTGCTCAAGCCCCTGCTCGGCGGCATCCGCCTGGGCCGACGACGGAAGTAACAGAAGGCCTTTCGCGACCCAGCAAGACCCTTGTCTCTCCGCCTTCTGACCTCTTCCGCCGCCCGCAGGGCCTCTGCGCTCTCCGCGCTCTCTGCGTGAGACCACTGCTGCCGGATACGACACAACCCCGCGTCACTGGACACGGGGTTGTGGACATACGGGCGTGAGCGGACGAACTCAGGCGAAGTGTGAAAAGGCCTTGTTGGCCTCGGCCATGCGATGGGTGGCCTCACGCTTCTGGATGGTATTGCCGGTCTTGTTGTAGCAGTCGATCAGTTCCTGGGCCAGCTTTTCGGCGGTCGGGCGGCCCTTGCGGCTCCGCACGCTCTCCAGGATCCAACGAATGGCCAGGGTCTGCTGACGCTGGGGACGGACCTGGACCGGAACCTGATAGTTGGCACCACCAACCCGCTTGCTCTTGACTTCAACCAGGGGCTTGGCGTTGTCGAGAGCCTGTTCAAAGACCTTCTGGGGATCGATCTTCATCTTGTCGGCAATGATTTCCAAGGACGAGTAGAAGATGTTTTCAGCAATGGACTTCTTGCCATCCCACATCAGGCAATTGATGAACTTGGAAATCTGGAGGCTGTTGTAGCGGGCATCAGGCTTGAGGCCGGGACCGGTGTAGCGGAAGTTGGGCTTGCGCAGGGAGCGGCCTTCCTCGCTCTCGCCAACGGTGATCGAGCCGTCTTCGTTGACCTGCACCGGCTCGGCAGGAGTCGTGCCTTCTGCCTGCTCAGTCTGTTCATCTACGGCTTGCTGTTGCTCTTCTGACATGCGTATCGTCCTTGTTTATCTGGCCCCATCCACCGCTGTTTCCTGGCGACGTACCAGTACTCGATG
>SLQH01000086.1 GCA_007131555.1 Planctomycetota bacterium
TAGACTTCGACGCTGTACGCCAGCGTTATGTTGACATTCCCGATACCAGCAGCCGCATTGCCCTCATGCGAGAGGTCCTGGAACCGCTGGTCGTCCCGGCCGCACAGTCTGATGATCCCGCTGTCCAGGCTCTGGGTACCGAGATCGGTGCCGTCCTGACGGCCGTTGATCAGGAACAGGATGAATCATCCCTGCGCCGTCTGCTTGAAGATCTGCGGACGACCGTTGCAGGCCAAGACAGCCCAGCACAACGTCAGACTGAGTTTGTACGTCAGGCTCGCACATTGCATCAGCGCGATGACATCGATCTGCGCGATGGCCGGGCTGTTGACTTGGGCATGATCGAAGCCGGGACCTTGACAGGAGCCTTTGCCCAGGCCGTGGCTGATCTTGAGGCTGGCGATATGAGCGGGGTGTTCCGTTCTGGTGAACACCTGCATCTGATGCTGGTCAGCGAGCGCGAACATGGATCTGTACGGCCCTTCAGCGAGGTCAGTGCCGAGATCCGACCACGCCTGGAGCGGATCCGACAAGACGTCATCCGCCAGCGGGTGGTGACAGCTTTATTGCGGCGGGCCACGATACGCGATCTGGAGTAGGCTGGCGGGCACGCCAAAAGCTCCCCCCGGAAGCGCCAGCTGACATCAGAAGTGGGTCGAGGCACCCTGATCTGTCTATATCGTCTTGTACAGCACCCCTCCGGCCTCCAGCCGGATTGAGCATCAGCGCACTGCGAACGGCCCTTCATGGGCCAGGACGCCGTCGACGCCCTGCTCGACGTCCTCAAGCTTGACCGATATCTTGGTCGAGATGCCGCGCTCATGCTGGGTGACGCCGTAGATGGCGTCAGCGTACTGCATGGTGCGCTTGTTGTGGGTGACGACCAGGAACTGGGAGCGGGCGCAGAACTCGCGCACCATCTGGCAGTAGACGTCGGTGTTCGATTCATCGAGGGGGGCGTCGACCTCGTCGAGGATGCAGAAGGGGCTGGGCTTGGTCTGATAGACGGCGAACAGCAAGGCGATGGCGGTGAGGGCCTTCTCGCCACCTGACAGCAGGGTGATCGACTTGGGCTGCTTGCCCGGCGGCTGGGCGATGATCTCGATGCCGGCCTCCAGGATGTCGTCGTTTTCGGCTTCGTACTGCAGGACCAGATCGGCCTTGCCGCCGCCGTAGAGCTTGCGGAACAGTTCGCCGAAGTGGCCGCGCACGGCTTTGTAGGTGCGTTTGAACAGACGTCGTGAGGTGTCATCAATGGTGGTGATGATGTCGCTGAGCTTGTCACGTGCGGCGCTGAGATCCTCAAGATTGCCTTGCAGGAAGCCGTGCCGGGCCTCGACCTCCTTGAGTTCGTCGATCGAGGCCAGGTTGACCGGTCCCAGCGAAGCGAGTTCCTGTTCTGAGCCGGCCAGTTCGCGGCGCAGGGCCGGCAGGTCGAGATCCGCAGGTCGTTCGTAGTTGCGATAGGCTTCGTCGATGTCCAGGGCGTAGTCTTCGAGGATGCGTTGGGCCATGGTCTCAAGGCGGACCCGGATCTCGCCCAGTTGCATGGCGTGTTCCTGGCTGCGCTGTTCGACGCTGCGCAGGCGGGTGCTGAGGCGGCGCTGCTCCTGACGCTCCTCCTCGACCGCCTGACGGGTCTGGTCGCGTTGGCGGACGACCTCTTCAAGGCTCGTGCTGAGGGTCTCAAAGCGCTGTTTTTCCACCTCATGGACCTGTTCGTTATCGGTGATGGCCTGGGTCAGCTCAGTGCGGCGGCTGTTCTGCTGGGCCAGACGACGGGTGCGCTCTGTGCGTTGATCCTCCAATTCGCTGCGTTGGCGGTTGAGATGGCCGAGGTGGTTGCGCAGGGCCTCGCGCCGTTCCTCGGTGGTGGCCAGGTCGACACGTAGATTGGCCACTGTTTCCTGGAGGCTGTCGCGTTCCTGGGCCTGGGTCGCCAAGACCTGCTGCAGCTCCTCCAGTTCGGTCTGGGTACGATCGCGCAGAGCGCTGAACCACTGCTGCTGGCCGGCCAGATCCTGAGCGTCACGTTCGATGCGGGCCAGTTCGGCGGCCAGTTCCTCGAGTTCACCACCGAAACTGGCAGCGAACTGTTCGGCATGGCTCCGGTCGCGCTCGGCCTTGGTGGCTTCGGCCTTGGCGTCGCTGGTGGCTCGTTCGGCCTGCTGGATGCAACGCCGCTGCTCCTCAACCTGGACGGCGCAGTCGAAGGCATGCTTGCGGGCGGCATCGCGGGCCGTGCCGAGTTCGGCCAGTTCGGTGGCCAGTTCGGCCAAGCGTTGCTCAAGGCGGGTGATCTCGTTCTTGCGGCTGACCAAACCGACGGTGTCGCCACCCTGGGCGCGACCACCGGTCATCGCTCCACCGGCGTTGATGACCTCGCCATCAAGGGTGACCAACATGCCGCGTGGGCTATGGCGGCGGCGCAGGGCCAAGGCGTGGTCGAGGGTCTCACAGACGATGATGCCACCGAGCAGATACGCGAAGGCGGCCCGGTAGCGTGGTTCGAAGTGGACCAGGTCCACCGCTTCGCCCACCACTCCGGTCTCCTTCAGCAGGGCCTTGTCGGCATGATGAGCGCCGCGGATATCGTCCAAGGGCAGGAAGGTGGCCCGGCCCCGGCGTTCGCGCTTGAGGAACTCAATGGCCGCCTTGGCGGCCTCCTGGCTGTCGGTGATGATGTTCTGGGCCCGGCCACCGAGGGCCGTCTCGATGGCTAGTTCGTGCTCCTTGGCCACCCGGAAGCAGTCGGCAACGATGCCGTGGATGCCGCTCAGGCGGCCCATCTGCTGGATGACGTCCTTGACCCCGCGTTGCAGGCCTTCGTGCTTGCGTTCATATTCGCTCAGCAGGCGCAGGCGGACTTCAGCCTGACCTTGTTCATGGCGCAGGTCATTGAGCCGGCCATCGCAGCGTTCACCATCGGCCTGGGCCTGTTCCCGGGTGCGAATCAGTTCATCAAGGCGGGCGTGCTCGGTAGCACAGTGTTCCTCATGCTCGCGCACCGCGGCCAGGGCCGCCGCCTCGATCTCGCGCACCTGCTCCAGGCTGTCGCCGTGGTCCCGGCTGCGTTCCTCGATGCGGGTGCGACGTTGTGCGAGACCGGTCCGGGCGTTCTTGAGGTTGGCGGCCTCGGCATCAACCCGGGCCAGTTCCCGCAGCACTTCCACATCGCGGCTCTTGCGTTCTTCAATGACCGAGATCTGTTGGTCGATACGTTCCAGGACCGCATCCAGGGCGTTGCGCTGTTCCTGGTAGAGGGCTGCCAGTTCCTTGTCCTGACCGGCGGCGGCAGCTTCCAGGGAAGCCTGGGTGCGCTGTCGCTCCTCGTCGTTGGTCGCCAGCTTTTCATCAATCTCAACCAGCATGCGGCGGTCGTCGGCTTCGACCTGATCGATCTCGATCAGGCGGGCCCGGCCCTCGGTCAGTTGGGCGGCGGCGACATCGCGTCGTGAACGGGCTTCGCCCCGTTCCTCCTCGAGACGGCGGAGGTCCTGCTCCAGGGCCACCAGGGCGACATCGGCTGCGCTCAGGGTGGCATCGAGTTCGCCCAGACGGGCGCTGAGGCCGGTCTGGTCTTCGCTTAATCCGTCAAGAGCCTGTTGGTGTTCACCGGCCTCGGTGCTCAGACGACCGTATTCCTCAAGGGCGAAGACCATGCGTAGATCGCGCAGGCGCTCGGAGAGTTCCTGGTAACGCAGGGCGGTGGCCGCCTGGCGCCGCACCGAGCCGAGGCGGCGACCGACCTCGCGCAGGACCTGCTCGATGCGTTCCAGGCTGATCTGGACCCGCTCCAGGCGGCGCTCGGCAGCCCGGCGGCGGGCCTTGTAGCGGCTGATCCCGGCGGCTTCCTCCAGGATCGCCCGCCGATCCTTGATGCTGGCCTCCAGGATGAAGCTGATGCGGCCCTGCTCGATGACCGAATAGGCGCTGATGCCCACCCCGGTGTCCATCAGCAGTTCACGGATGTCCTTGAGACGGCAGGGGCGACCGTTGAGGAAGTAGGAACTCTGGCCGTCGCGGGTCAGACGCCGGGTCAGGGCGATCTCATCGGGCCGGGCCGGGTCCTGGCCGTCGCTCTCCAGGGTCAAGGTGACCTCGGCCATGGCCATCTGCCGCCGGGTGGCGCAGCCGCTGAAGATCACATCGGCCATCTCGGCCCCACGCAGGGCCTTGGCCGACTGCTCGCCGACCACCCACTTCATGGCATCGACGATGTTCGACTTGCCGCAGCCATTAGGACCGATGATGGCCGTGATGCCCGATTCGAAATCGAAGGTCATCCGGTCGGCGAAGGACTTGAAGCCGTAGGTCTCCAGACGCTTCAGCCGCATGGTCTTGTGTCCCTCGCTACGCTCACCGATGGTCTTGAGGACCGAGCCTGCCACATCGCCATCAATGGGCAGGCCGGGAGCATAGGGATGCCCACCAGGGTACAAGAGCCGAGCATGGCCGGGTACCGCCTGAAGCGCTCGCTGCACCCGGTTACACCACAACCACGCCCCTCAGGCAAATGTAAAGAAGTTGTCCAGACGGGTCATCTGCAGGCAGTGCTTGACCCGCTCGGTGGCGTTGACCAGCACGATTCGCCCTGCTCCATCGTTGGCGTAGCGGTCATAGAGGTAGACCAGACCGGCGATGATGGTCGAGGAGATCAGGGTGAAGCCGGACAGATCGATGCGCACCTCGTCATAGGGCGGCGGCGCGGCGTTGACAAGGCGCTGGGCCCAGCGGTCGACCCGATGCAGGGAGTCGAAACGTTTGTCCATGGTGATGAAGAGGGTGGAGCCCTCTTCTGAGAGGCGGTATCCACAGTCGCTGGCGTCGGGCAGAAGGTCACGATTGATGGCCATGGCAGGCAGGGGCTCCGATGCTTCAGGCGGGATGTGCGGTGGGGCTTGATTCGAGGCGGAAGAACCGTCCCAGGTTCATGACCGTGATGGTTTCGGCGACCGCGGCTGGGGCATGGCGCAGAACGATGTGGTCCAATTGTGGCGAGCGCATGCGCTCGAGCAGGTGGAGAGCGCCAGCAAAGAAGGCCGAATGCAGTACTGGCGCCGCCTTGATGTCGATGATGAGGCGTGTGGGCGGTATGGCGGAGGGCTCCGGGAGCAGCTTGAACCAGCCCGTGTCTCCTTGCAGTTGGGCAAAGGCCGGAGCCAGGATGATCAGCAGGGTATCATCCTGATCCTCAATGATGAAGGGTTCGCTGGGTCGGGGAGTGACCATTGTGTTCTACGCCTTGTGTCGTCGTTGCGGCGTCGTGTGCTATCCTGTACGCATGCCATTGAAGACCATATCCATGGTACTGCAACCGGTAATCCGCCCGTATCGCCTGGGAGTCTGAAAGGGATAGACTGACACTTGGCCTTATGGATCACGCTGCAAAAGCCCGCGTAAGGTCTGCAATGTCCTGGTCGTGGTCAACGCACAGCGGCCCACGCGTAGGCACGCGGGCCAAGGCCCGGTGCTCCGTGGTGGCTTGGTGATGGGCGGCGGTTACTGGCGAGTCCGAGGCCGACAAGGCCAGGCGATACGTTGGTCTACTCCTTACAGGCTGCTCTGCTAGGGTGGTGGCCGCTTGCTCATCAGCGCTGCGCTGCCATCCTGCCCGCCATGAACACCACCGCTGTGGATCGGGTCACCCTGATCGGCTATCGGGCTTGCGGCAAGACCTACCTGGCCCGCCATCTCAGCCGTCGCCTGCGCTGGGCCTGGTGCGATATCGACGCCGAGGTCGAACGGCGCGGTGGCTGCACCATCGCTGAGCTGTTCGCCACCCAGGGTGAGGAGGCCTTTCGTGAGCAGGAGAGCGCGGCCCTGGCTGAGGTCCTGGGTCGCCGCGAGTCCCTGGTGGTGGCCACCGGTGGCGGCTGTGTGCTGCGTGACGGCAACCGCGATCTGCTGCGCCGTCACGGCGGTCTGATCGTCTACCTGGCGGCCGACCGGGCCCTGCTGCGCGACCGCCTGGGGCGTGATCGCGGCCGCCGGCCAGCGTTATCGGGGCAGGATGTGGTCGCAGAGATCGACGAACATCTTGATCGCCGCGAGCCGCTGTATCAGGACCTGGCTGATCTGGTGGTCGATGCCGGTCAGGACCTGGAGGCGAAGGTCGCGACCATCGCCCAGGTTGTGGAAAACCGGTCGAAAAGCTCCTGAACGGGGCCATCCGGACGGTCGAAAACCAGGACGAAAAGACATCGTGGCATTGCCGGGACAGGTGGCCTAGAATGGTGTCGATTGCAGTCGCATCAGGCGGCTGGGCGACAGGCAGGAGACCCTGGGATGGCCGACGAAGACCGGCGCGAGGCCCGTGAAACGACCAGCGAGCGCGAGGCTGGGGTCCGTGCCCCGCCGCATAGCCTGGAGCTGGAGCGGATGGTCCTGGCCACCCTGCTTGATGGCCGCAATCTGGCCATCCATACCATCCGTGAACGCATCGAACACCCTCTGTTCTTCTTCGCTCGCGATCACCGCATCGTCTATCAGGCCTGTCTCGACCTCGATGACCGGGGCGAACGCATCGATGCCGCCGCTGTGGCCGAGCTGCTCAAGAGCACCGATTTCCAGGTGGTCCTCCGGCGTCTGCGCCAGCAGCAGCAATTGTGGGAGAGCGATCAACTCGACGGCATGTCACCGGCCCAACGGCAGGCCCTGTACCGCTGGCGCGACGAGGACGCTGCCGCCGGTTTCGATGACAGTGCCCTGGCCGCCATCGGCGGCTACGCCGCCCTCCTTGAACTGGTCGACCACTACGCCACCGGCCACGTCCTCAAACGCAACCTCACCCTGCTAGCCGACTACTACCACAAGCGGCGTCTGATCCAGGAGATGCAGCGCCTCGCCGAAAAGGCCTTTCGGACCACCGATACCTTTCAGGACATCATCGACAGTGCCGGTCAGAGCATCGTCCGTCTGGGGATGCAGGCCAGCAATGAGCGGACCCGGGTCTTTGATCTCGACAGCGTGGTCGATGAGACCCTGGCCCATATCAACGACCAGGTGGTCAACCCCAACCCTGGGGTCCAGACCGGCTATGAGCACATCGATGACATGCTGATGTCCCTGCGTCCGGGCGGTCTGTACATCCTCGCCGCCCGGCCTGGGGTGGGCAAGACCAGCTTCGCCCTCAACATCCTCCGCCACATCTGCGGCCACTGCGAACAGCCGGTCGGAGCCCTGTTCTTCAGCCTTGAGGTCGACCGGGTCGACCTCATGAAGAAGCTCATCTGCGCTGAAGCCCGGATCTCCTTCAAGGCCCTGGAGCGGGGTATCATTGAGGACGGCGAATGGGAAGCCCTGCACGCCGCCGCCGAAGCCTTCCGCAGCTGGCGCCTGGATCTGATGGATGTCAGCGATCTCACCGTCCAGGCCCTGCGCTCGGTTGCCAAGCGCCATGCCCTGGAGCGCCACAACACCGCCAAGCTGCTGGTCATCGACTATCTCCAATTGCTGACCTCCAGCCGTCCGGGCCTGAGCGAGTACGAGCGCATCTCCGAGATCAGCCGGACCCTCAAGACCCTGGCCCGCGAGATGCGGGTGCCGGTATTGGCTCTGTCGCAGATGTCCCGCGATGTGGAAAAGTCGGGCCGCAGTCGCGAGCCCAAGCTCTCCGACCTGCGCGGTTCAGGCTCCATTGAGCAGGATGCCGATGCGGTCATGTTCCTGCATCGCATTGAGGCCGAGAGCGAGGACAGTGATGTCCCTGGCCCGCCGCCGAGCGAAGTCGACATCAAGCTGGTCTTGGCCAAGAACCGTTTCGGCCCGACCGGCGTCCAGATGCTGACCTTCCGTCCCGCCCGTCAGGAGTTCGTGGAACGCGAACCAGCCCAGCGCCCCGGCTCCCAGGCCCTGGGAGCCGTACCGGTGGCCGCTGCACCGGTCCACGACCGTCGCGAGGCCCCGCCGGCGGCCGATGAGCATCTGTTCGGCTGAGGAGCGTCGGGGCAGGTCTGTCTGGGGAATCGAGGTCTGAGCCTAAATCCGGCCGTAGGCTTTAGGCTGTAGGGTTGCTGTACAAGGCGACATAGACAGATTCGGGCTTTCACCCAGAAGGTGAACCCTTTCTGTCTGCGTATATCCTGCTTGGACAGCGGGCCTACATCCAAATTTCATCGTTCAACTGCGGGATTTAGGCTGGGAGACGTGGTGGCCCCCGGAGTGCGACGCTTCGCGTCGCCCTGGTCGGCTGGAAACCGGCGGTCCCAGGGAAGGTGCTTCGAAACGCCAACCAACAACGCAGACAAGCCTCCTGCATGGCAGGAGGCTTGTGGTGACGGCGTGGCGGCCTGTGGCCGAGCTGTCAGTTGGCGGCGATCACGCTCACGGTGCGTCCGTGGAACTGCACCTGGCCGGCACTGAGGGCGTAGATGGTGTAATCACGACCCAAGCCGGTACCAGCCCCAGGCTTGAAGCGGGTACCGCACTGACGGATGATGATGTTGCCGGGAATCACCGCTTCACCGCCGAACTTCTTCACGCCGCGGCGCTTGGAGATCGAATCGCGACCGTTGGAGGTCGAACCCTGACCAGTCTTGTGTGCCATGACAAAACCCCTTCCTTGTCCCCATCGTGGCGAGGCATGCTATACTCTGCCGTAGCGATGCAAGCATGAGTTGCCGCTGCCGCCCCGTTGGCGGAGGGTCCATCCCGGCACCTGTTTGCGCTGGATCAGGCTCCAGGTGACATATCCACAGACCCGTTTGCGGCCTTACTGATCCTTGCTTCTGGCAGGCAGGTGGCACACTGATCACCTCATGTGCCCGATTGCCGGACCACATGGATGGAGATCCCATGGCCTTGCGCCCACGTCGTTCGATGGACCGCAATAGTCGCGACTCCGGTTCGCGTCGTGATCAAGCCTCGCGTCGTGATCAGGCCTCACGTCGTGATGCCCCAGCTGGGCGCAGTCGACGTGGGCGTCAAGGAGCCCAGAGCACAGTCCGGCGTCCCTTGCCGACCTCCCTGGAGGTCCGTATCCAGAACGATCCCCTGTTTCAGGTGACGACCCTTGATGACAGTCTGTGGATCGACCCCTTCTCCGGCCGTGAGGTGCCCTGCGATCAGGGTTATTTCCGGGCCGCCCTGGGCTTCTATCGGCGCAACCCGACCTATCGCAATGGCGCCCTGCTGCCACTCGATGAACTGACCGCCATCCGGTGGCGTCATGATCTGATCCGCTTGTTGCCGCACGAGCCGCGCCTACGCATCTTCGGACGTGATGGCCAGGGCTGGCTCAATCCCTACAGCGGCACCATGCATCAGGATGTGGCCCGCGAAGAGGGCAAGATCAGCATGCGGACCATCGCCGCCATGGCCAAGGCCTTGAGCACCAGCGATGCGGCTCGCAGCGGCATCATGCTCGACAACGCCACCTTGCAGCAGAAGGTGCGGAGCCTGGGCAGTGAGGCTGATCGGCCCCGCGGCGGCGATGAGAGCATCTTCGGCCTCAGTGACATGGAAGCTGATCTCAACCGGGCCAAGGACGTCCAGGCCCACATGCTCAGCGACCTGCCGGAACTCGACGGCTACGAACTGGCGGTCCAGTTTCTACCGCATGGTGCTGTCAGCGGTGACTTCTATGAGGTCATGCCGCTTGGTGATGGACGCCTGCTGCTGTTCCTGGGCGATGTCAGCGGTCATGGGGTCCAGGCGGCGCTGGTGGTGGCCACCGCCCTCAAGACCCTGCGCATCCTGGCCCGACGCAGCACTGAACTGGTCGACCTGCTCAGCCAGCTCAATGACGAGATCAAGGGCGATCTGCTGCCTGGGCAGTTCTGTACCGTGTTCGCCGCCTTGTTTGACCCGGAGGCGTCCACCTTGCAAGTGGTCCTGGCCGGGCACCATCCGATGGTGGTGGCCAATCTCAACGCCGCCGAGGTTCTGCGCAAGGTCGGGCGCAAGGGTATGGCCATCGGCCTGATCTCCGGCGACATCTTCCGGCGCAGCCTGCAGCCGGTTGAGATCACCATCCAGCCGGGTGACATCTGCATCCAGTGTACGGACGGCATCTTCGAGGCCGCCAACCCGGACAACGAGGAATATGGCGAGCATCGTTTCTACGGCCAGTTGCTCAGCACCAGTCAGATGCCACTTGATGAGATGGTTGAGACGCTGACCGCTGATGTCATCGAGTACTCCGGAGGCCAGCCCGATGATGACCTCACGGTCTTCGTTTTGGCCAAGGATCCGCCCGATGACGGCCTGGGCTCGGGCAGTTATCCGGTGTCCGGCGGCTGATTATCCTAAATCCCGCAATTGAACGATGAAATTTGGATATAGGACCGCTGTCCAAGCAGATATACGCAGACAGAAAGGGCTCACATTCTGGGTGAAAGTCCGAGTCTGTCTATATCGCCTTGTACAGCAACCCTATAGCCTCCAGCCTAAAGCCTACAGCCGGATTGAGGATTATTGCGAGTTACGCAGCTGGCTGCCACCACAGGCCGGAAAGCGCGGACAGGACCAGATGTCCCGCCCCTGACCATCACGTGAGGCCTGCATCATGCTGCCGCAGTCCGGACAGGCCGGGCCAGCGCAGGCATCTGATGGAGCTGAGGACTTGCGGGATGCCGTGCGGGCCGCAGCACTGCGACGCGGGCGCCGTGCTGGAGCCGGGGCCTCAGCCGTGGCCTGGCGACTCTTCTGCAGGATCTGCAGGCTGCGCCGGCCCACTTGGCCATCGGCTTCACGGGTTCCCTGGCAGGCGCGGTCGAGACAGGAGAAAAAGGCTCCAAAACGCCCTTGGCGGGCGGTCATCGGGCCCTCGCACAGAGGACAGTGCTGGCCCTCGGCCACCGGTGGCGGGGCGCGCTGGGCTGGCGGGCGATCTTTGTCATCCAGGGGATCATACCACAAGCCGGCGGCCTGGGCCCGATCGCGCACGGCCAGGGCGCTGGCGGTGATGACCCGATGCCAGTCCTCCTGCCCGGCGGCGATGCGGTCGAGGATGGCCTCCATGCGGGCGGTATAGTCATAGTCGATGAAGTCGCCGGCGAAGCGCCGGACCAGGAAGTCGACCACCTGCAAGCCCAACTCGGTGGCATGCAGCAGGCGCCGCTGCTCTGCGACATAGCCACGGGCAATGATGGTCGACAGGATCGCGGCGTAGGTGCTGGGCCGGCCGATGCCGGCCGCCTCCAGCTTCTTGATCAGGCTGGCCTGGGTGTAGCGCGGCGGGGCCTTGGTGCTGTGGGCGCAGACCTCCAGCCGCTCCAGATCGAGAAGCTGGCCGACCGTCACATCCGGCAGCAGGGCCTGGGCGACATCCTCCTCGTCGTCACCTTTCTTGCCCCGCCGCCGGGTCGGCTTCTCCTGGGTGGCGTCATCGGCCACCCGGCGCCAACCGTCGAACAGCACCACCGTCCCCTTGGCCGTGAACAGGCCCATCGGCATGACCCCGTCACGAGGGTGGGTGAAGGCCTGGGGAGCGACCGCGACCTGGATGGTCGACAGATGGTCACGGCCATTGGCCATCTGCGAGGCGACGAAGCGCTGCCAGATCAGGGCGTAGAGGGCCCGGGCCTGGCTGTCGCTGATGGCGGCCGGCCGAGCCCCGGCCTCAAGGCTGGTGGGGCGGATGGCCTCATGGGCCTCCTGGGCATTGGCCGCCTTGCCCTCGTGCCGGACCGGTTGCTCGGGCAGATAGGGCGGCGGAAAATGGGCGGCGATGTGTTCGCGGACCATGGCCACGGCCTCATCGCTGACGGCCACGCTGTCGGTACGATGATAGGTGATGTGCCCGCCCTCGAAGAGCTGTTGCAGCAGGCTCATGGTGCGATCAGGGGTCAGGCGCAGACGTACCGAGGCGGCCTGTTGCACGGTGGCGGTGATGAAAGGCGGCGGCGGACGGCGCTGCTGCTCACGGCGGTCGACTCGGTGCACCTGCCACACCTGACGCTGGCACCAGTCGGCGGTGGCCTGGGCGGTGGCGGCATCACCCAGGCGATGCTCCAGGGCTTCGCCCTTCCAGACCTCCAGCCTAGCCGTGAAGGGCGGTGGGGTATCGGCCTGGACCAGATGGGCCCGCAAGGTGAAGAACTCGGTGGCGGTGAAGGCGGCGATCTCACGCTCGCGTTCGGCCACCAGGCGCAGGGCCACCGACTGCACCCGTCCGGCACTGCGGGCTGCCGGATTGCCGACCCCCCGGCGCAGAACCGGGCTGACCACCCAGCCGACCACCCGGTCGAGGACCCGCCGGGCCTGCTGGGCGTCGATCAGATGCTGATCCAGATCACGGGGCGCGGCCAGGGCCCGCTGCAGGGCGGTCTTGGTGATGGCATTGAAGACCACCCGTCGATAGCGGTGATCCTCACCCAGCAGAGCCCGGATATGCCAGGCGATGGCCTCGCCCTCGCGATCGGGGTCGGTGGCCAGCAGGATCTCGTCGGCCCGCGCCGCCTGGGCGGCCAACTGGGGCATGGTCTTGGCGGCCCGCTCCAGGGCCTCGTACTGCGGCTCGATGCGACCGTCGACGAAGCGCACCGCCAGGCCGCCGCTGGCCGGCAGGTCACGGACATGACCGAAGCTGGCCGCCACCTGATAGTCATCACCCAGCAACTGGCGGATCTTGCGGGTCTTGTTGGGGGACTCGACGATGAGGAGCTTCATGCGGTATCAAGCGGATCTGAGAGGGTGTGCGCGCAGCCTGACGCAGGGCTGCCTGTGACTGCGATCATGACGCTCTGGGCTGCGGGTGCCATCGCTGAAATCGACCATGCGAGCCAGGAGCCTGTAAGTCTAAATCCGGCTTTTGGCTTTAGGCTGGAGGCTTTAGGGTTGCTGTACAAGACGATTTGGACAGATTCGGGCTTTCACCCAGAAGGCGAACCGATTCTGACTGCGCATCTCCGCTTGAATAGCAACCCTATAGCCTAAAGTCCAAAGCCTAACTGCTGTTTTTAGGGTAAGTCTACATTCGGCTGCAGCCGAATGTGCGGCCATTGGCAGGCCATGTGCTTGGAACACGCATGACCAGCGCGCTGACCAAGCGAGCGGAGTCGGGAAACGTTGAAGATGACTGGCCGGCGATGGCGCCTGGACAGGCGTCGGGCGATCTTCCCGACCCGTTTTTCGACATCGACGATGCGGAATCCGACGCCGAACAGGATCCCGACTTCGATCGCTTGTTGGATAATCTGGCGCGGGGTCGCACAACCCGCTTATTGCGACAGGCGCGGGGCGCTGACCAGCCGGTGTCAGATCGCCTTGAGACAGAGTTTGCTCCGGCTACTGATTACAGTCCCCGCCATCAACGCCGCATCAGGACGCGTACCTGGTGGGGACCGAGCACCAGCATCACCGGCATGGAAACCCGGACCCATGGTCTGCGCATTGCCCGTCCCCCGCGTTCGGTCCTGGTCTTGATGGTGGTCACCGTGGTCATGCTGGGCCTGATGACCATGCTGGTGGGATTGGCTGCCCACGCCTTCTCGCGTATGGTCGAGGACATCCAGACCAGGGCTGATACTGAGCGTGAGCCCGCCCTGCCGGAGCCATCAGAGAGCGATTTGCGCGACGCCCGTCGTTTTGAGCGGGTACTGCAGGAGCGCGGTGGCCAGGCGGCCTACTGGCATTTTCGTCGTGGTCAGTTGTTGGCCCAGGATGGAGAGCACCTGGCAGCTCTGGAGTCTTTCGCTATTGCTGAGTCGACCGATGTGCGGAGCTTGCCCCAGAACTGGCGTCTGGATCAGGCTGCGGTCCTCATCGCATTGCGCCGTCTGCATGACGCCCGTCAGGCCTTGCATCAGATCAACCCGGCGGAACTGGATGACAGCGAACGAGCCCGTCTGCGTGGTCTGTGGGGCCGCTTGCATGTGGCCCGGGCAGGCTCGACCTGAATCCGGCTGTTATCCTAGATACGGCAGTTGGCTTTAGGATTGCTACAAGACGACATAGACAGATTCGGGCTTTCACCCAGAAGGCGAACCGGTTCTGCCTGCATATATCCGCTTGACTAGCAACCCTATAGCCCAAATCCTAACTGCCGTTTTTAGGTTAAAACTCTGGAAATACGTGAAATATTAGGGCAATTCCATTGGCTGTCGCTCTCTTGCGTGAGGAAAAAGATCGCTCACAACAGGTGCACGCATTGATTCAGGAATTGTCCGGGCCATCGGCTTCGATGGCTTCGACCAGGGCCGCGACGCCCTCCTGCGGGCTGAGGTCGCGGCGGATGATCTGGCCGTGGCGATAGAGATGGAGGCGTTGGGGGCCGGCTGCCA
>SLQH01000127.1 GCA_007131555.1 Planctomycetota bacterium
GCAGTTGGGATTGGCGATGACGCCCTTATGGCTGTGGACATCATCGGGATTGACCTCGCCGACCACCAGAGGGACATCGTCATCCATGCGGAAGGCTGAGGAATTGTCGACCATCAGGCAACCAGCCTCGTGACAGGCCTGGCGGAAGCGGCGGCTGATGCTGCCGCCGGCGCTGAACAGGGCCACATCGACCCCGCGCAGATTCTCGGCGGTCAGTTCCTGGACCGACAATTCTTGACCAGCGTAGGTGACCGTCTTGCCGACGCTGCGAGCGCTGGCCAGGGGGCGTAGTTCATCGACGGGGAAGTTGCGTTGTTCCAGGACCCGTAGCATCTCAGTGCCCACGGCTCCAGTGACTCCGGCGATGGCGACACACAGGCCCATGATTCCTCCTTGTCCGGCCCGTAGGATCAGGCGCGGCGCAGACATGCTGTGGACGCGGCTGATGATGCAAGATGCAAGGCCGTCAGGCTTGGTAGGTGCCGGTATGGAACAGACTGTAGCCTTATTGGTCCCGGACTCGTCACGACCACCGCCCATCACAAAGCCATCACGGAGCACCGGGCCTTGGCCCGCGTGCCTACGCGTGGTTTCCATATGTTCGCCAAGTGCCAGCCTGATTGGCGGCAGGACGCCTGTACTACGGATCGTAGATTTCGCGACTCGTGATCATGGGCGGCAACAAAGAGCGCCAGCGGGGGTACGGCGATGCTGGCGACGACCCGGCCTATGCCGACCTCAAACATCATCGCCCGCCAATGCACGCGGGCCAAGGCCCGGTGCTCCGGGTGGGGAATAGTGCGTTCGCAGGGTGACCAAAAGGTTCAGCCAGGAGTCTGTAAACCAAAAAACAGCAGTTAGGCTTTGGACTTTAGGCTATAGGGTTACTATTCAAGCGGATGTGCGCAGTCAGAATCGGTTCACTTTCTGGGTGAAAGCCCGAATCTGTCCAAATCGCCTTATAGAGCAACCCTAAAGCCTTCAGCCTAAAGCCAAAAGCCGGATTTAGGGTAAAGGATAGCGACCGAGCACAAGCGCAGTGTATTTTCGAGTCCCGATGTCGTCGAAAACCGCTACCGGGCCGACTCCAGGATCACGGTGGCGATGGCCATGCCGTCGGCATGGCTCAGTGACAGATGCAGGCTGGTGACCTCCAGGGCAGCGGCGAGGGTCTGGGCGCGGTGGTGGAGGACCAGTTGCGGTTGGCCGCTATCACGACGGATGACCTCGCAATGCCGAAACTGGACGCCATCCGCCCAGCCCTTGCCGAGGGCCTTCATGGCCGCCTCCTTGGCAGCCCAGCGTACCGCCAGATGGGGAGCCGGATCGCTGGCTCGAAGGCAGTATGTCTGTTCGGCAGCAGTGAATATCCATTCGAGAAAGCGCTGGGGATGGCGGCGATGGCAGGCCGCCACCCGGGCGATGGCGATGCAATCGGTGCCCAGGCCGACGATCATGGTTGTGCTTCCCTGGGCAGTGCCGGGGGCGGTGGTCGCCAGTCGAGGCGATGCCAGGCCTCGCGCAGCCACCAGGGCGGGGCGTCGGGTTCGTTGCGGGGGATGTGGAGTCGCGGACGCTGCCGGTCCTGGCTCAGGGCCGAGCGACGGAGCCCCAGAACGAACAAGCGTCGACCATCCTCACGGGGGATCATGCGGCTCATCTGGCGTTGCCAGCCCTGGGCCTGGCTGCTGATGGTCGGGGCGCGGCGATAGTGGAATGTGATGCGCTGACTACGGGCATCGTCGTCACTGACACTGCTGTCGATGTGCAGATGCACAGCCGAGGCCTCAGCCGGCATGTCGACCATGATCAGCAGATCCTGGTCATGATGGAAGAAGGATATCGATGAGGCGCCGCTCTTGATCCACGACGCTGTGGCTGCGGCCCGGCGCAGACTGTCGACCGGTGATGCCTGGTCATAGTCCACTGGCGGGCAGGCGATGGTGCGGGGACGATGCTGGGGGGGACGACCGATGCGATGCAGGCCGGTCGGGCTCTGGGTGATCAGGGCGGGATGGGTTGAGAGGATGGCCTCGTCCTGGCCGAGATGGCGCCCGCCGAGGGTCGTGCCGTTGCGGTCGATCTGCCAAAGGCCGGGTCGTTCATCAAGGGCGTCCAGGATTACCGCAAAGCCTTCGTGGGTGGGGATCACCGCACCCCGGATCTCCAGTGGGTCAGGCAGGCTTGCGGTCCAGCGGCGGGCGCCACCGCGCAGGCCCATGCCGGTCAGGATTGAGCGGAGGCTGCGATCAATGCCATGGACCACCACCTGGTCGTGGGCGATGATGACTTGATGGACGGCAATGAAGTCATCGAAACGTTGCCGGACCCGACCGGTCTGGCTGTCCAAGAGCAGCAGATCACCGTTGCGCTGACGGGTCCACAGGCTGTCTCCACGTACGGCCAGGATCTCCAGACGGGTGGCCTCGCTGGTCCAGCGTCGGGTCGCCAGGTCAAGATCCCAGCGCATCAGACGACCGTCGCCAAGGGTGGTGAAACAGCGTTGGCCATCAATCAGCACCGAACCGTTGAGGTCAGCGGGAACCGTGATGATGGAGCGCCCGTCCTCCAGATCGATGATGTCCAGACGCTGGGTCTCATCATCGATGACACCGATATGACCGAGTGCCAGATTGGTGAGCCAGCGCAGATCGTCTCCCTCCACGAGTCTGGTCCAGGCCTTGCGGATGCCGCTTTCGGTATCGTGGACATAGGCCGAGAGGGACAGGCCATCATGAACCAGCAGGTGGGTGCCGATGCTCATGACCCTGGTGTTGGCACGCTGGATCAGCGGCGCCTGTTCGAGACGGCGGGTGTTGAGATCAAGCTCCCAGCGGGGGGTTCCGGTCTGCACATCAAGGGCGGTGATCATGGGATGGTTGATCATGTCAGGGCGAGGTCGTCGTTGTGGGTCCAGGGTCATCCCCTGGATCAGAACGACATCGTCATGCACGGCAATCGGAGCCGACAACCAGGATCCCAGGCGACCGCTGAGATGGACTTCCCGGGCCCCATCGGGGCCAGTTCGTTGTACGACCGCCGTGAATGGCTGGCCAATCGTGATGGCCGAGATGGCTTGGACCAGGTCGGCAAAGGTGTTGACCGGGTGATTATTGAAGGAGCGCAGATGGTCGCCGTCCCTGAACCCGGCGGCGGCGGCGGCGCTGCCAGGAATGACGTCGACCACCGTTGGCAGGCTGTCGTCACCGCCGGGATGTCCGGAGCGATCCTGCAAGCCGAGCATGGCGCGATGCTTGAGCCCCTCGATAGCCTGCCACAGCACCTTGCCGCTGTTCAGGTCACGAGCGGTGATCAGGCCGGCCTCGTAGCCGATGATGCGCCCAGAGCTGGCGATGGGCGGGGCCAGGAAAGGGCTGTCGATCGACCAGCCGGGTCCGTCCGCGAATTGTGCTATCGGCGATGGCGGGGGGCGCAGCACGGTGGCCGTCTGGTCGCCGAGGCGGTTCAAGGCCAGTTCGGCCAAGACCATGCTGTCAACCCCCAGGCCGGCATCGCCCTCAAGCATCTGACGAGGCTTTTTGGAAAGGGTCTGGTAGACCTTGCGGGCGGCATCCAGCTGGCCGGTCATTTCCAGATGGCGCCCCTGCCACCACAACGGCAGAGGTGAATCGGTGGCATCGATGGCCCGCAGTATCCGGTTCAGACGGGCCTGGGCGCTGGCAAAATCCTGCTCATGACCGATGGCGACGCGGATGGCATCAAGGGCCAGACGCAGGGCATCATCGGCATGGAAGGCGGGGGCGCCGTTTTCCAGGGCCAGGGTGAGATGGTTGAGGGCATTGCTGTCCTGGTGCCGGGCCCGATACAGGGAGGCCAGGGCGAGATGGGCGGCAAAATCGTGGGGGTCGGCCGCCAGGCTGCGCTCCAACTCTTCTCGACTGCGTGGCAATCCGTGACCGATGATGGTCTGCCCTACTGGATGCTCGTCGCTCAGCACTATGCGACTGGTGATCAACATTCCGTCAATGATCGCGATGCGTTCATGGCGAGCGCTGGCTCGGCGTGATACCAGGGCGCCATCATCCCGGCGTAGCAGGCTGATGGCATCGTCGAGATGGACCAGTACCAGATTGTCGCCGATGACGCCGTGGCGGAACTCTGATTGTTGACTGCCGGCGATGCTCCACACCGGGGTCTGGGTGGCCAGGTCGAGACAGGTGATGCGGCGACCGACCAGCAGGGCCTGGCCATCGGCCACATCAACTACGTCATCGCCGGCTCCCTGACCAGCGTAGATGACAGGCTGGCCGCTGTGATCGTAGATGATCAGGTCGCGGCGGTCTGTCGGGGCGATGACCAGATGGGTGCCATCAGTGCGCATATGGCCGATGCGGGCATCCTGTTGCTGATGGAAGCGGAGGGCGTGGTCCTGGGGGCTGTCGCCATCATAGGGATGGATGGCGCTGATATGGCCATTGCGCTCGATATGGGCGATGATGCGGTTGTTGGTCAGGATGACGAAGCGATCCTGATGGACGGCGATGTCGGCGGAGAACGAGGACCGACCGGCGCCAAACATGGGCCGCCGGGGCATGGATCCGACCATGGTCCGCCACTGGACCTCGCCGCTGCTGACATGTCGACCGATGATGCTGACGGCCTCGCCATCAAAGACGGCAATGGCCACGGTATTGCCAGCAACCACAGGTCTGGTCACGATCTGGTTGTGGCCATCGTAGCCGATGTCATGACGCCACAGAACCTCCCCTTGTTCGTTGATGGCGATCATGGTCGGCGGCGAGATGGCGATATAGACGCCGTGATGGTGTACAGGTGGATGTGGAATCGTGCGCGGTGAGGCGCTCAGGCGCTGGCGGGTGATCTGGCGACCGTTGTGAGGGTTGATCAGGAGCAGGTGATTGCCGTCGTTGGCAGCGATGGCATTACCGCCCGCTGCGGCGAAACGGTATCCCATGTTGGCCAGAGCCGAGAATTGGAACTGGTGCCGTGCCCCACGGTGGTGTCGAGGCCGTGATATCAGCAGGTTGTTGGGAGGAGGTAGATCGGGCAGGGTCCACAAGGGGTAGGTCTGGTCGAGACTCTGCGGCAGTTGGGCTGGCGGCTGCGTTTCGAGGAGTTCGTAGGCGGCAGCGACCCGGGCCTGGCGCAGGGGGTCATCGTCCTGGCTGCGCTGGGAATAGCGCAGAAAGCTGCCCAGCTGGCCGCGATCCCAGGCGATATCAGCCAGGGTCTGCCAAGCTTGGCGTGCTGCCGGAGTGCCAGGCAGCGATCGGGCGAGATGAAGCAAGGCCTGCTGATCGACTGGCGGGGCCGTGACGATGGCCTCGAATTGACGCTGGGCTTCGGATGCATAGGTGGCGACGAAGCGGTCTTCCAGGCTGCTGCTGCGCAGACGCCGGTGGATGGCATCGCTGATGCTGCGGTAGTCGCCATCGCTGTAGATGAGCAGGCTGTGATGTTCGTCCAGCAGCCGGCGGGCTCGTGACAGCAGTTGCTGTTCGTCTTCATGGCCGCTGCTCAGGTCCGCCAGCAGGGTGTCGACCTTCTGACGGATCTGCCAGGGGGTTGGTGCGGTGAAGAAACCAGCGGCACCATCGTCATCACGGTCTTCGCCTGATGCGACCGCGGTCAACGCCACCAGGACGGCAAGGGCCGAAAGCGTGCTACAAAGACGATGGGCCATGGGATGACATGTTAGCGCTCATCTGCTGGCGTGCCACCGATGTCATCGGGGCGGGAGATGTTCCGGCATGGTTCCACGCAGAGAACGCACAGACCCTGCGGGCGGCGGAAAAGGAACCAAGCAGGCGGCTTCCTGGCGTTCCTTGGCGATCTCTGCGCTCTTGAGCGAAGCGGGCGTGAGTGTTCCGGAACGTCTCACGCAGAGATCGCACAGGCCCTGCCGGCGGCAAGGCATGCGCCACCTGAAATCCTGAAGACTCTTATCACTCGGCGCTATCGTCTTCGGTATCGGAGTCCGGCTTGGCTTCCTTGCTCGGCTTCTTGCCGGCATTCGGCAGTGGGGCCATGGTCGCGTTCATGCGCCGGCCTTCCATGCGCGGTGGCCGTTCAACCTTGGCGATGTCCGAGAGCATTTCGGCAAAAAGCGAGATTTTTTCCATCGCCACTTCAGGATGGGCCCGTTCACGACCGCGGAACTGGAGCTGAATGCCGACCTTGTAACCCTCTTCAAAGAACTTGCGGGCGTTACGGGCCTTGATCTCCATGTCACCGCGACCGGTGTTGGGCCGTAGGCGGACTTCCTTGACATCGTTGGCGTGGCTGCGCTTGCTCTTGGTGACCCGCTCCTTCTTCTGCTGTTCGAAGAGGAACTTGCCGTAGTCCATGATCCGGCACACCGGCGGCCTGGCATTGGGAGCGACTTCGACGAGGTCCAGCTCTGCTTGCATGGCCCGTTGACGGGCCTGATCAGTGGAGATCAGGCCGACCTTTTCGCCGTTCTGATCAATAAGCAGTACCTGGGGGACCCTGATCCGTTCATTCATCCGTGCCCGATTGGTTTCTGGCGGCGGCACGGGAACCCGCATACGGCGTCGACCTCGCAAACAATGCTCCTGAATACAGAGATGAACAAAAACCTGTGGTCATGGACCACCAGACAACGACATCGCTGTCTGCGTAGGCGGCATTCTCGCATGCTGTCGCAGCAAGGCAAGCATGTTCACGGTGCGGCGCCTTGGGGCTTGTGTGCAGTGCTTGGCCACAGAGCATGGTTGTCCATATGAATAACGATGAACAGTTGCGGGTTCTTCATGTCGCCAGCGAGGTGTTGCCGTTGTGCAAGACCGGCGGCCTGGCTGATGTCGTAGCGGCCTTGCCGGCGGCCCTGGTTGCTGCTGGGCATGATGCCCGCATCGTGATTCCCGGTTATCGCACGGCGCTGGCTGCCGCCGCCGCCATGGATGTCGACTGGCATCACCATCCGGTGACCATCGAGGTTGGTGGGGTCGACCATCAGGTCGGCATTGGCGTGGTCCAGCTGGGCGCGGTCACCTGCTACCTGCTGGCCTGTGACGAACTCTTTGATCGCGATGGCATTTACGGACCGACGCCGGATAGCGACTATGAGGACAACGCCCGTCGCTTCGCGGTCTTCGCCAAGGCCGCCCTGGCCCTGCCGCGCTGTGTCGGCTGGGTGCCCCAGGTGATCCACGCCCATGACTGGCAGGCCGGTTTCGTGCCGGTGATCCGGGAGCGCGGGTTTGGCCGTGACCTGCCCGCCACCCGGACCGTGTTCACCATCCACAACATCGCCTACCAGGGCCAGTTCGCGGCCGACCACATGCGGCTGTTCGGCCTTGATGGCTGGCTGTACAACCCCATGCATCTCGAACACCATGGTGGCATCAACGCCCTCAAGGCAGGCGTGGTGTTCGCTGATCAGGTGACCACGGTGTCGCGGCGCTATGCCGAGGAGATCCAGACCGCCGACTACGGCTGGGGTCTTGAGGAGGTCCTGCGCCACCACGCCTACAAGCTGCGGGGTATCACCAACGGCATCGATGTGGGGGTTTGGGATCCGGCCACCGATCCCCATCTGCCGGCCCATTTCACCGCCACCCGCATGGCCGGCAAGAAACGCTGCCGTCAGGCCCTGGCCGAGGAGATGGGTCTGGTCCCCACTGACGACTCGGTGTGCATGGTCGGGATCGTCAGCCGTCTGGTCTCACAGAAGGGCCTGAACCTGGTCATCGAGGCGGTGTCGCCCTACATCCTTGATGGGCGCATGCAGTTGGTGGTCTTGGGCGCCGGCGATCCGGCCTGCGAGTACGCCCTGCGCACTCTTCAGGGCCGTCATCATGGCTGGGTCTGCTTCTGGCACGGCTACAACGAGGGTCTGGCCCATCGCATCGAGGCCGGTTGCGACCTGTTCCTGATGCCCTCGCTCTACGAGCCCTGCGGCCTCAACCAGATGTACAGTCTGCGCTACGGCACCCTGCCCCTGGTGCGCCATACCGGCGGCCTGGCTGACACCGTGATCGATGTCACCGACCGCCAGCGGGGCAACGGTTTCACCTTCGGCCCCTTCGATGTCGGCCACTTCTCCAGTGTGCTCGACCGGGCCCTGGGCCTGTATCGCCACTATCCACGTGAATGGCAGGCCGCCCGCCGTCGGGCCATGGCTGCCGACCTGTCGTGGACCAGGGTGGCCGAGGAGTACATCGGGCTGTACCGCAGCATGGTCTACGCCTGAGGGCGCTGTGTGCCTCTGGCGGCTTTTGTCGAGGCTCACCAGGGCTGATCTGTAATACGCGGCGCAGGCGGGATATCACTTGGCATATGTCACCCTAAATCCGGTTGTAGGCTTTAGGCTGGAGACTGTAGGGCTGCTGCACAAGTCGATATAGACAGATTCAGGCTTTCACCCAGAAGGTGAACTGGTTCTGTCTGCGCATATCCGCTTGAGGAGCAACCCTAAGGTCCAAAGCCCAACTGCCGTTTTTAGGGTCACCGTCCCAGTCCGCCTCGTCGCGGATCACGGAGGAAATATGCAGTCCTTGTTGCGGATGTGTCTGGTCCTGGGCATGGCCACGGCGGCCCTGGCTGAGGATTCCTGGCAGGTCACCATGGCCAGCCTGTGGGGCGATGGTGCCAAGCAGGAGATGCGGGCGGTGGCGGTTGATGACGCCGGCATCGCCTATGTCGGTGGGGCCCCGCACCGGGTCGTGCCTGGAGCCGGACAACGGAACTGGTTCGCCGCCGCGACCGGGCCGGGCTCGATCATGGCTGTGGACACCGCCCTGGGTGAGGTGTTGTGGACAGCCCCAGTGCCCCATCTGGTCCAGGATCTGGTTATGGCCCATGACGGCTATCTGCTGGTCCTGGCCGGCGGGGTGCACAAGATCGATCTGCAACAGGACACGGTGCTGTGGTCGGTAGGCGGTGGTGGCCGGCGGGTCCTCTGTGATGGTGCCGGTGGGGCCTGGACCTTTGATGGTCGTCAGGCCCGCCATCTTGATGATCAGGGCCAGCAGGTCCGTTCAGTGCCCATTCGTGGTCGTGATCTTGCTGTTGATACCAAGGGCGAGCGCTTGTTCACCTGTGGCTGGAACAGCGGTCGCAGCACCATCAAGCAACGCAATCCGGTCCATGTGCCCTGGGTGCGGGCCTTTGACTTCGACGGCAATCGGCTGTGGCAGATGTGGGGCTTCACCCCGACCCAGGTCGATGAGGTCGGCGACATGGCCGACAGTCATCCCCAGCGCTTGTTCTTCTCTGCCAATGGCCATCTCTACATGTTCGGCGACAGCGATGGCGGCAATACCCCCTATCGTCACAGTCCGCATCAACCGGGTGGTTCTGTCGGCGATGCCTTGCGAGGCACCCCGTTCAACCAGATGTGGCGGGCCTTCCGTAGCGTGCGCATGCTGTTCGTGGCCCGTATTGATCCCGCTACCGGCAATGTTCTGCGCGGGTCCTTCTTCTACGGCATGTGGCATAACGACGAACAGAACCGCGATGAGATCGGCGATGCCGAGGCCTTGGGTCTGTATGTCGACGCCCAGGACCGGGTCTACCTGACCGGGGTCATGCGCTGCGCCCCGCCTCGTACGGCTCATGCCGTGCATCGTCAGGCGGCCCCGGTCGATCGTCGGGGCTATTGGAACAACCGGGTGGCCACAGATGAGGCCTACCTGGCCATCATCGATGATGATTTCACGACCCTCTCCTTTGCTTCGGGCTTCAACCAGAACGGTAGCCCACGGGCATGGTCCCGAGGTCTGGCAGTGGCCGCTGGTGGTGACGGAGCGGTGATGGTGGGGACGGTCCGCATTCCAGAGGAGACGCATGCTGTTGAGGATCTGCATTATCTGCACGCCCCCGTACAGGATCAATGGGGCGGCGACCACGATGGCTATGTTGCCGTGCTGCATCGTGGGGATCACAGTCTGGATCCGGTCGGCCATGTCCGCCGCACGGTGGCTGCGGTGATGACAGGCATTGATGATGAGCGGGTGTCTCTGTTGACCTCAGCTGAGGTGTTTGCGCCATGGCCCAAGACTGTGTCAGAGAGTGACGATCCCCTGGGACAGCGTCTACGGGACCTGATGGGGCGACTGGAGTCACAAGTGATGGGTCGTATCGCCAATCGTCAGCGGCGAGACCCCTATGCTGCCCTGCATGCCTATACAGCCGTCGTCGAGGCCTGGTCAGGGGCACCCCTGGCTGAAGCTGCGGCTGAACAGATAACGGCCTTGCGTGACGATCCAGTGGTGCGTGTTGACCTGAAGGCCGGGCAGGACCGGGATCAGGCATTAGGGATTCTTGACGGCTTGCAGGAGGTGCCTCGCGCTGAGATGGAGTCGCTGCTGGACCGCGCCTACGCCCAGCGCAATGGCCGGGTTCTACAACGTTTCCAAGGTGCCGCCCAGGCCATGCATCAACGGTTTCCAGACCATCGGTTCACTGAGGAGGTGCTTGCCGTGGCCGCCCAATATGCGGTGCCGGTGACCGCCCATGATCAGGAATTGGTCGGTCATTACGGGGCCCTGATGCAATTGCGTCAGCAATTGCGTTTTGTGCGCGGTGTCCGATCCAGCTATGAGGATCCGCGTTTCAGGGCGATGAATGAGGCGGTTCTCAATGAGATGCAGTCCGTGTTGCGCACCATGCGCCGCATGGATGCTCGCCATGTCTTCACCGGTGGTGCTGAAGACCTCCTGGCGGCCTTGGACATGGTGAGCGATTGACCGCGGTGCTGTCGATGCTCAGCCATTGAGCGGCGTGGTGGCCTGGGGATAGCTGCCGAGGACCTGGAGGGTCGAGGTCATCGTCGCCAGTTGTTCAAGGGCCGCTTTGACCGGAGCATCATGGTGGTGGGCCAGGATGTCGATGAAGAACAGGTATTCCCAGGGTTGGCGGCGGCTGGGTCGGCTTTCGATACGCGACAGGGAAATGCCGGCCTCGTGGAAGGGTAGCAGGGCCTGGTAGAGGGCGCCGGGGCGGTCCTGGATGGCGAACATCAGGCTGGTCTTGTCGTGACCGGTCGGTTGGGCAGCCTTGGCGCGCTCGGCCAGAACGACGAAGCGGGTGGTGTTGGTCGGATTGTCTTCAATGTCCTCGGCGATGATGTGCAGGCCGAACTCCTCGGCCGCTTCCCGGTTGCCGATGGCCGCACCGCCGGGTTCCTGGGCCACCCGTTGGGCGGCCTTGGTGGTGCTGCCGACCTCGATCAGTTCGGCTCCCGGCATATGGCCGGCGAGCCAGCGCTGACATTGACCGAAGACGGTGTGCTTGGAGTAGATCCGCTGAATCGGGTCATCAGGATCGGCCGCCATCAGATGATGACGGATGCGCAGGGTCATCTCGCTGACGATCTGCAGCGGGGTATTGAGCAGGCGGTCGCTGGTGTCGCTGATGCCGCCATCAGTGCTGTTCTCAATAGGCACCACGCCGTAGTCGGCGTTGCCGCGCTCGACCTCGGCGAAGACCTCGGCGATGGTGGCGGCCCCCTGGTAGCTGACTCCGTGACCGAACTTGCGCCGGGCGGCGAGATGGGTGAAGGACCCCGGTTCAGCGAAGTGGCAGATCCGCAGGGGCCGTTCCAGGGCCAGACTGCCAGACATGATCTCCCGCCAGATGGCCTGGAGACAAGCATCCGGCAGGGGGCCGGCATTGCGGGCGGCGACCCGGGTCAGCACTTCCTGCTCGCGATGCGGCACGAATACCGCCCCGCCGTCTGAGGCCTTGGCCTGACCGACTTCCAGGGCGATGGCAGCGCGTTGGTTGAGCAGTTCCACCAATTGGTCATCGATGGCGTCGATACGCTCACGGCACTGGGTCAGATCAGGCTGGGACACAGGCGTCTCTCCCTTCAGATCGGGTCATGACATGCTAACCCACCATCGGGAAGACCCAAGAGGCTGCCGGCCGGCTCGCGACAGGGTTCAGTCGTAGCGGATGGCCTTGATGATGTAGGTCAGCACTCCGGCTGGAGCATTGACCGACACCTCTTCGCCGACCCGATGCCCGATCATCGCCTGGCCCATTGGTGAGGTGGTCAGGATGCGGTTCTCCAGAGGGTCGTCCTCACCCTCGCCGACCAGAAACCAGTCCTCAACCTCGCCGTCGCCACTGTCCTCAAGGGTCACGATGGCGCCGAAGGCGACGCTGTCCTTGTCGATCATGCTGTCATCGATCACGACGGCATGAGCGAGTTTGGATTTCAGTTCACCGATCCTGGCCTGGAGATGTCCCAATTCCTCACGTGCGGCGTGATATTCGGCATTTTCGCGCAAATCACCCTTTTCACGTGCTTCGGCGATGGCGGCACGCAGTTCCGGTACCCGGGCCTCAAGGGCCTGGACCTCGGCACTGAGGTTGCGCTTGCCTTCACTGGTGACCGGGATGCTAGCCATGATGAACTCCTGGACGATGGGTGGATGTCTGCCGACAAGTGATGCACCGGAGCCGTTGTCGGCCCCGGTGCATCACAGGTGATATGGAATTGGTCAATACCGACGGCCGGAGACTGTCGTCGCCGGCCGTCACGCAAAAAAAAGAGCGCAGGTCGCAACCTGCGCCCATATTGATGTGTTGTCAAATGGCAATTATACGTGCCGGGATCGCAGGATCAAGCCTGATTTTGCGGGCGCGTCAAGAGGCCCTGCTGGCGGCCATGTGTTGGCGTAGATGCAGCATGACAGAACTGCTCACACAGCGGGCAGCCTGACACAAGGCGTGGAATACCGCGACGCGAGAACTGCGTCCATGGCCGATGACGGTGATGCCACCGACCCCCAGCAGCAGACAGCCGCCGACCAGGCTCCAATGGGTGCGCTGGCGGACGCGCTCGAAAGCCGGCTTCATCATCAGGCCACCGAGCTTGGTGCGGAGCTGACGCATGGTCTCCTGGCGGATGATGGCCCCCAGGGTTGACGCCAGACCTTCGCTGGTCTTGAGCAGGACGTTGCCGGTAAAGCCGTCGCAGACGACGATGTCGACGATGCCCTGGTAGATGTCGTTGCCCTCGACGTTGCCGACCAGGTTGACATCGGTGGCGGCCAGTTGCTTGGCGGTCTTGGCGATGAGGTCGTCGCCTTTGCCCTCCTCGGCACCGATCGACAAGATGCCGACACTGGGACGATCAATGCCGAGATAGTGATGCAACAGGGTCGAGGCCATCTCGGCGAACTGAGTCAGATGCTCAGCCTTGCCGACGGCATTGGCGCCGGTGTCGATGACCCAGGTATGGCGTTGCGGGTCGATGGTCGGCAGGGGGGTGATGATGCCGGCCCGGCGCACGCCTTTGATGCGGCGCAGGTGCAACTGGGCGGCCGCGACGCTGCAGGCGGTATTGCCGCACAGGACCATGGCATCGGCGCTGCCGTCCTTGACCATGCGAGCGCAGCGATTCATGCTGTCATCAGGTTTGTCACGCAGGGCCGAGATCTTCTCGGCCATGGTGATCACCTGATCAGCATGCTCGATGAGGATGCGGTCATTGGCCGCAGCCCCTTCGCTGGCCAGAGCGGCCTCAATGACCGGGGTCTGTCCGACCAGGATGACCTGATGGTCAGGATGCTGGGCGGTATAGTCGAGGGCGCCCTGGACCATTGCTTGCGGGGCTTGATCGCCGCCCATGGCGTCAATGGCAAGACGCATGCCTGTTCCTCGCGGTCCTTGGGAAGAAGAGTCCCCCGGCGGAGTACCGGGGGAGACGGGTTGTCAAGGTGCCCATGACAGGGCATGACTCAGCAACGGATCAGCTGTCTTCTGGGGTCTCTTCCTCATTGAAGAGGACCTGCTTGCCATTGTAGAAGCCGGTGCGCAGATCGACGTGATGAGGTCGATGGACGCTCTTGGTCAGGCGATCAATGGCCATGGCTGGGGCGCTCAGGGCCAGATGGCTGCGGCGCATGTTACGACGACCAGTGGTATGACGCTTCTTCGGTACGGCCATGGGAACCTCGCTTGTCGACGGCTGGAGGAGCGGCGTGCTTGCCGCCCAATCCCCGATCTGGGGCAAGCACGCTAGGACCAATGTCGGGTCTGTCAAGGGCGATGCTGCGGGGGCAGACTGGGGCGGTCCACGACTTTGCTTGGTTCATGGCCGCGCCCAGGACGACTGGACGTGGCAGTCTATCCCCTACAGAGACCTAGTGTGGTGACCCATAAATAACTCCCATAAGTCTTCGCCTCGCATGGCATCTGCTTCGTTGCGCTCCGCTCACAATAGCGCTGCTATTGCTCCGCTTCGCGACGCC
>SLQH01000426.1 GCA_007131555.1 Planctomycetota bacterium
CTGGCGTATTCCAGGATGGTCGGGTTCTCGCACACGAAGACCCGGCGTCCGGCCAGGGGGGCCAGGCAGGAGCGCTCCAGGTTGTGCAGGCTCAGGCGCAGGGGGTCGCCCTGGGCCGTGGCCCGGTTCCAGGCCTGGCCCAGGCCGTGATCCTGCCAGGGCAGGTTGAGGACCAGGACTGGGGCCGTGGTCTGGGCCGCCTGGACACCCAGTCCGGCCCAGGCCCGGCGCCAGGCCAGCACATCGCCGTCATCCTGGCAGCCGGCCAGCAGGCGCAGGGCCAGCCGGCCCAGGGGGCGGCCGCGATCCAGGGCATGGGCATCGCCGGTGCAGCGGGCGGCCAGGACTGCCAGCGGCCAGTCCTGGGCGTGCTGCAGGGCGCTGGCCAGGGCGGCGAGCTGTGCGATCCAGACCAGGGCCTGTTGGGGCTCGCCAGCGCTCAGGCGTCGCCATAGGCCCTGGGCGGCCAGGATCGGCAGTTGGCCGTGGACATCGTCCAGCAGGGCTCCCGCCTGGGCATGGACCGCCTGCCAGCGGGCGCTGTCAGCGTCATCCAGGGCCCGGCGATCGATCAGGGGGCCATCGCAGAGTTCCAGGGCCTGGTGGAGGCTGTCCACCAGGCCGGCCTCCACCAGGGGCGCCTCCAGTTGGGCCATCGTCAGCCGGATCGCTCCGCTGGCCCCGGCCCGACCCAGCAGGGCATTGGCCGCCCGGCGCTGCTCCGGCGTCGGGTCGGCCAGCACCAGGCGTTGCGGCAGTTCCCGTCCGGCCTCCAGGGCGCTGCGCAGGCGCTGGCGGACCCAGCCCCAGGCAGGAACGGCGAAGACGGCACGCAGGCGGTGGGGGTCGGTGGGCATGGGGGTGGGGCCTTCACTCTCAATCCGGCTGTAGGCTTTTGGCTTTGGCTATAGGGTTGCTGTACAAGGCGATAGAGACAGATTTGGTCTTTCACCCAGAAGGTGAACCGGTTCTGACTGTGTATATCCGCTTGAATAGCAATCCTATAGTCCAAGCCCTAACTGCCGTTTTCAGGTTCAGTCTGCCCCCCGCTTGCAGACGGCAGCGTGGCTGAGTCCTCCTGGATCCGTTCGCGGCCGTTCCAGATGTAGCGGGTGGTGGCGACGCAGTCGCCGCCGGGTTCGGCGGCGAGTTGGTAGATGGCCAGGGCGGGGACGGTGTCGTAGCAGCCCCATTCACGTTCGGAGGTCATGATCACGTCGAGGTCGAAGGCCGTCAGCAGGCCAAGGCATTTGCGGCGCATGTCGCCGTCGATGCCAACGAAGGCCTCATCGAGCATGATCAGGCGCGGTGCCTGGGGGGCGGCCCGGTAGTGGGCGGCGGCGGCGGCGAACTGGGGCACGGTCAGGGCGATGGCCTTCTCGCCGCCGGAGCCGGTGCCGTGGGTGCGGCGGGTCAGGCGCAGCCAGCGGCCGTCCTGCTGGCGTTCGATGGCGAAGCGGTGCCAGCGACGGTAGTCGAGGGCCAGGGCCAGCTGCTCCTGCCAGGTGCGGCCGGCCAGGGTCTCACGGGCGGTGCTGATGCAGCGTTGCAGGAAGCCGGCCAGGGCCTCGCGGTCCTCTGGGGTCCAGGCGTGCTGGGGCCGCAGCAGGCGGTCGCGGGCCTCAGCGGTGCCGGCCGGGGCCTCGGGGTCCGGCAGCCAGCGGAAGCGTAGTGACAGGCCGGTGGACATGGGGCGGGAGGCCAGTTCGGCGTTGACCCCGCTGACCCATTCCTCGGCCTCATGCAGCAGCTGATGCAGATGTTCGCAGGCCTCATCGATGAGGAAGTTCTCGATCACCTCGCGTTCCCTGGCGGTCAGCAGGTTCTGCCGTTGGGCGATGTCATCGGCCAGGCGCTGGCCCAGTTCGGTGATGTCGCAGTCGTGACCCATGAAGGGGACCCGCACCTCCCAGATGCCGTGCCGTTCCTCGATGATCGGCCGGTAGTCGTGGGCCGAGAGGGCGGTCTGGAGGCGCTGGTTGGCCTCGCCCATGCGGGTGCCGGCGCGGCTGCGGGCGGCCTCATCAGTGACGATGTCATGCAGGACCTTGGCGAGGCTGCGGGCGCAGTCGACGACCTGGGTGTCGGCGCTGTCGGGGGCCAGGGGGTGGCGCCAGTCGGGGCCCAGGCCGGCGAGCAGGCCGGCGCTGGCGACCTCCTTGAACCGGTCGACGGCCAGGCGACGGCTGTCCTGGCAGGCGCCCAGATGCTCCAGGGCCTGGTCGCGGGCACCCTCGCCCTTGCCGCGGGCCTCGCGGGCGGCGCCGTGGGCCTCGGTCAGCTCGCGGGCCTGCTGGGCCTGTTGTTCGCGCAGCTGCCGGACCGCTGCCAGCCGGGCCAGCAGCTCGCTGACCGCCGCCCCCTGGCTGGCCTGGAGGTTGCTGTGTTCATGCTGGAGTTCTAGGAGGCGGGCGGCGCTGGTCTGGGCCCGCTGGCGGGCCCGCTCCACAACCTGACCGGCGGCCTCATGGTCGCGCTGGCTCTCGCCCAGGCGCTCGGCCAGCAGGACGGCCCGTTCCTGGGCATGGCGCCAGGCGGTCAGGTGGCCGGCATAGGCCTGGAGGGCACCACCCAGCTCATCAAGGCGGCCGATCCAGTCCTCCAGACCACAGTCGGCGGCCAGGGCATGAAGGGCCTGGGTGGCGGCCTGGGCGGCCTGGTGGGCGTCATGATGGGCAGCCTGGGCTTGGGCCAGGTGCTCCCGGGCCTCGGCCAGCAGCCGGTGCTGGGCCTGCCGTTCGCGCCAGGCCTCGCGCAGGGTCTCGCCATCAGGGGCGCTGGCCAGTTCCTGGGCGGCCTCGGCCTGGATCCGGTCGAGGTCCTCCAGGGCAGCCTGGCTGGCGGCCAGGGCCTGGTCCAGCCCGTCCAGTTCGGCGGCGATGGCTGCCAGCCGGGCCTGACGGGCGGCGGCGCGACTGGCGGCGCCGATATGGCGGGCGCTGGTCTGCTGCCACTGGCCGCGCAGGGGACCCAGGCCCCAGCGGCCGTCATCACAGACCCAGGCCGGACCGCCCTCGGCCACCGTGCTGATGCGCTCCAGGATGGTGGCGATGGTCTGCGTGCTGACCGCGCAGCCATCTGGCGGGGTGGGTCGCAGCAGCCGGCTCAAGGGCTCGCTGACCGGTTCGCCCTGGCTGGTCAGCACCGCATCGCCATCCGGGCCACGGGTGCAGCGGCCGTCAGGATGGATCCAGGCATCCAGCAGCTGGGCGGCGTGCAGGGCGGCCTCCAGGCCGGCCCGGCTTTCTTCAGCCAGTTCGTCGGTGAAGTCGCACAGGGCCCAGAGCGGGGCGCCGGCCTGGCCACAGCGGGCGGCGGCCGCACGCCAGGGGGGTGGATCCGGTGGGAGTTCGCCGCCGCTGCGCAGGGTCTCGGCCTCGGCTGTCAGGTCTGCCTGACGGGCCATCAGGGTGGCGTGGATCTGCTGCTGTTCGGCCCGGCGTGCGGCGCAGTCGGCCAGGACGCCCGCCTGGGCCTGGGCCAGGATCTGCTGATAGGGCTCTGGGCCCTGGGGCTCGCGGATCCAGTCGTCCACCAGGTCGCTGAGTTGTTCAGCAACCACCGTTACGTGGCAGTGTTGCAGACCGGTGCGATGGGCCAGTACCGCCTCCCGGTGGGCGGCACCGGTCTGCTGCCAGCGCTGGTCGGCGTCCTCGGTCCGGGTCTGGGCCTGATCGCGTTGGGTCTCGGCCGCCAGCATGGCCCGCTGGGCCAGACGGCACTCGTTGTCGGCCTCAGTGCAGTGGCGGGCGGCGACCTGCAACTGCCGGCTGGCCTGTTGACGGCTGCGCAGGTCGGCCTCGATGCGGTCC
>SLQH01000177.1 GCA_007131555.1 Planctomycetota bacterium
ACGGTCCCTTCGTGTTCGAAGCCGTCCTCTCGGACCTCGGCAATGATGGTACGACCCTTGTACTCGCGGCGCAGCACCATGCCGGGTACCAGGCCGTCGCGTCCCCAGGCCGGAATCTGCATGATTTTCTGTCGATTCGCAACTGCCGTGCTGCCGTTCTCGGCCGGTCGTGCTTGCCGAAAGCTCATGCCTTGGCCGAGCTCCGCCGCCTTGGCCAGGGCGCGTTCCGTCAACCCGCCCTCGGCTTGTTCCTGCAGTTTGAAGGCGATGCGCTTGACCAGCCAGATCCGATGCCGGCTGCAAGTCGGCTCACCGAACACCGCCAAATGATAGGCGCGCAATTGCGCTACAGACATGTCGTCGAGCTTGGCGATCTCCGCCGATAGCTGTGGTTGCATAGGTCTCCTCCATTACGCCTGGTTCGGGGGCGTTTCCGACATGTGACCAGACTGGTCCCCGATAGCCACTTGGTTGTTGCGTCTCTCGCGGGGCAGCGACTCATTCAAGTTATGCTGCATGGCCAGGTGCCGGCGCAGGCCGAGGGCCAGCAGCTCGATCGCCACCGACCCCAAATCCTCGCGCACCATATCTTCCCGGGCGGCGACCATCAGGCCGACCTCACCCAGGCATCCAGGCCCATCGCAGTGAAGCGCTGGCGAATGCGGGCGATGACGGACTCCATGGCCGACCAGCTCAGGCCCAGGCGTCGGGCGATCTGCGACACGGCCTCACCGTCGGCCAGGGCTTCGCAGACCAGACGGTCGTTGTCATCAAGTCGCTGCAGGCAATCGGCCACATCATGCTGGCGATCCCACTCGGTGATGCCCGTGGCCTCGGCGAGGTCCTCGCGGCAAGCCTTGTCATGTTGCGTCTGCTCGGCGACGGTGTTGACCATCTTCTGGTAGCGTCCACGGCTCCGAACGATCTTGATCAGTTGATTATCGATGATCTTGGTCAGCGCAGTGCGCTCGGTGCCGCCGTTGGCCTTGCTGGGATCGAAGCGGAAGTCGACCACATTGGGCAACAGGTCCTGCTGAATTTCTTCCAGCTCGTGGGTCTGGAATCCCAAGCGCCTGGCGCGGATCTGAATCAGATCCGTCTTCCAGCGCGCAACGCTGTGCTCGGGGTTTTCGTGGTTGTTGGTGATGCGAGAAGTCATGTCGGCGTCCTTTGGCCTCAGAGTGGTGAACTGCCCCAGACCGCCTGGGGCATGGACGCCAATTGAGCCAAGAACGCGGGCTCGCTTCCGTAGGGCTCATCGTGACGAGCCCGCACCGCATGTTGTTCTCGATGACCATTTCATCGCCCGGTATGCGGCGACATGCGCGCACATGACAGGCTCATGAACACATATGACAGCTCAGGTTCATGGGGAATGAGCCTGAGCAGCGGGGAACAACTCTGTGGCCGGCGACGGGAAGCCGGACCAGGAGAGGAGCCCCATGATCGCCACAGCCCAACCCGACGACTTCCTGCTCACCGAGCCGGATCCGGTCTACCGCCAGAAAGCAGCGCAGAACCTCAGCAGCCACGCGCTGGCTGAATTTCGCAAGTGCCCGCTGCTCTATCGCAAACGCCAGCTCGGTCTGGTCAGCGAATTGGAATCGAGCGCCTTCCTGCTCGGCCGCGCGGCTCACTGCCTGATCCTTGAAGGTCGCGACATCTACGACGCGGGCTTCGCCATCGGTGGCCCCATCAACGAACGCACCGGCAAGCCCTACGGTCGCGACACCAAGGCCTTCAGCCAATGGGCCGACGAGCTCGGCAAGCCGGTGCTCAGCTTCGACCAGGCTGCCTTGATTGAGGCCATGGCCGGTGGGGTTGCCGATCATCCCTTCGCCCGTTCACTGCTGGCCACCGGGCAAGCCGAAGGGGTCGTTCGTCTGCCCTACGCTGGGCACGCCTGCCAGGGGCGCTTCGACTGGTTCTCGTTCGAGAGTGGTCTGGTCGACCTGAAGACCTGCGATGACCTCACCTGGTTCGAGAACGATGCGCGCCGCTTCGGCTACGCCTACCAGATCGCCTTCTACCGGGCCCTGATCCGTGAGGCCTGCGGTGAGACGCCGCCGGTGCACATCATCGCTGTTGAAAAGCGCGAACCCTACCGCTGCGGCGTCTGGCGCATCGCCGATGAAATTCTCGATCAGGCCGAGCGCGAAAACCTCGCCGCCATGCGTCGCCTCGAGCAGTGCCAGAAGACCGATACCTGGCCGACCGGCTACGAGGACCTCCGGACCTTTGACTACCTCTAGTCATCAAAGGGGCTCTGCCCCTTTGGATCCCCGAGTCGCTGCGGCTTCGCCTTGCTCGCGGCCTCAAGAAGCAAAAAGCCGGTCGCTCACTCTCGTTCGCTCCACTCAAAGGGAAAGGAAATCCCATGCTCGACACTCTCATCAATGGCCCGCGCCCGGGCCCGCGCCGCCTCATGTGCTACGGCACCCCCGGCATCGGCAAGAGTACCTTCGCTGCTCAGGCCGACCGCCCCGTCTTCATCCCCACCGAGGACGGCCTCAACGAGATCGACTGTCATCGCTTTCCCATGGCAACCACCCTGGCCCAGGTCCTCGATGCCATCACCGCGCTCTACCAGGAAGACCATGGTTTCCGTACCGTGGTCATCGATTCCCTCGACTGGTTGGAACGTCTGATCTGGGCCGAGGTCTGTGCCCGTCGCGTCGTGCCCAACATCGAAGACATCCCTTATGGTAAGGGGTATGCCTTCGCGCTGTCGCATTGGCGCGATGTTCTTGACGGTCTGACCGCGCTGCGCAACGAACGCGGCATGGCGATCGTGCTCCTGGCCCACGCCAAGGTCGAACGCTTCGAGAACCCGGAGACCGAGAGCTTCGATCGTTACGCCCCACGACTGCACAAGACCGCCCGCGATATGGTCATCGAGTGGTGCGACGAGGTGCTTTTCGCCAACTACAAGGTCTTCACCAAGGCGACCGACGAGGGCTTCAACCGCACCCGCGTGCAGGGCGTCGGCTCCGGCGAGCGGGTACTGCGCACCTCCGAGCGGCCGTCGCACCTGGCCAAGAATCGCCTCAGCCTACCCGACGAGCTGCCCCTGAGTTGGGAAGCTTTCGCCGACTATCTGCCTGGGGAGGGCTTGGTGTCTTCGCCGCAGGCGACGTGACGTCGCCATGATCCTGCGACTCCGACAGTCGCCCTCCCCAGACCCCATCTGGTCCCGACCACCGAACCCACCAACAACTGACAAGGAGACCATCCATGGTCCAACTCAACTTCGACGCCAATGCCGTCGAGCCGAGCGCCGGCTTCGATCCCATCCCCGCTGGCAAGTATCTGGCCATCATCGCCGCCTCGGAATTCAAGCCGACCAAGAGCGGCAACGGCCGCTTCCTGCAGGTCGAGTACCAGATCATCGATGGCGACCACAAGGGCCGCAAGCTGTGGAGTCGGCACAACCTGGAGCATCCCAATGCCCAGACCGTGCAGATCGCCCGCGGTGAGCTCTCCGCCATCTGCCGCGCTGTCGGTGTCATGACGCCGCAGGATTCGGCGGAGCTGCACAACTTGCCGGTGACCATCACGGTCAAGGTCATCGCACGCAGCGACACCGGCGAGCCCACCAACGAGATCTCGGCCTGGGCCAAGAAGGAGGCCGGTGAGGGTAAGCCGGTGCAGGCCACCACTTCGACCCCGCCGTGGGCGCGTCGCTGATGCTCACCACCGCAGCCAAGCCGCTCGTCTTCGACCGCCAGGTGGTCACCACCGAGGGCGAGCGGCACCATCGCTATGTGGTTGAATTCCATCGTGGCGGCGTGATCGAATGCCGCAGCGAGC
>SLQH01000219.1 GCA_007131555.1 Planctomycetota bacterium
ACGGTTGCTCAACCCAGGACTACTGGGATGCGCTGACCAACGGGCGGCACGGCATCGGCCCCATCACCAGCATGGATGTGTCCCAGCACGCCACCCGCTTCGGCGGTGAGGTCAAGCTGGATGATGTCACCCTGGTCGATGGGGATCGCAAGGCCGCGCGGCGCAAGGACCGCTTCGTACTGCTGGCCCTCAAGGCTAGCGCCGAAGCCATGGCCATGGCCGGCCTGGCCGACCACAGCTGGGCCGACCCCCTACGGGTCGGCGTGGTGGTCGGTTCAGGCGTTGGCGGTCTGCGCACCATCGAGACCGAACATAGCGCTTTCGTGGAGCGTGGCCCGCGCCGAGTCAGTGCCTTCCTGGTCCCCAAGATGATCGTCGACAGCGCCTCCGGCGACATCTCGATCGTCTACGGGGCCAAGGGTCCGAACTACAGCATCACCACCGCCTGCGCCACCGGTTCGCACTCGCTGTGGGCCGCCTTCAACCATATCCGCAGCGGCCAGTGCGACGTGATGATCGCCGGCGGCACCGAGGCCCCGATCAGCAATCTCGGTTTTGCCGGCTTCAACAGCATCGGTGCCCTATCCAAGCGCAATGATGACCCAGCCACCGCCAGCCGCCCCTTCGATCGCGATCGCGACGGCTTTGTGATGGCCGAAGGGGCAGGCATCCTGGTCCTGGAAGACTTGGAGCACGCCAAGGCGCGGGGAGCCGAGATCCTGGCCGAGATGGTGGGCGCGGCCTGCAATGGCGACGCCTTCCACGAAACCGCCCCGGATCCCGAAGGCTTCGCCGGCAGCGCCTGCCTGCGCAGCGCCCTGGCCGATGCCGGCATCAATCCTGAGGACATCGGCTATTTCAACGCCCATGGCACCTCAACCCCCACCAACGACGGCATCGAGACCGCCATCATCAAGAAGGTGTTCGGCGACTACGCCTATCGCATGCCGATCTCCAGCACCAAGGGCATGACCGGGCACACCCTGGGGGCAGCCGGCGGGGTCGAGGCCATTGCCGCCATCATGGCCCTGCGCCATGGGGTTCTGCCACCGACCATCAACTACACCACTCCCGACCCGGCCTGCGATCTCGACTACATCCCCAACACGGCTCGCGAGCAGGCGGTCGAGTATGCGATGTCGAACAATCTCGGCTTTGGTGGCCACAATGCCTGTGTGATCTTCAAGCGTTTCACGGCTTGAACAGCGCCCTCTCTTATTCGCCGTAGCCCCGGAAATACCGTACGTCATGGACCGCCATCGGATCAAAGACGAGGTCATTGAGCTGCTCTGCAACAAGCTCCATGCCCTGCCCCTTCCCAGCGATGACCCTGACTTCGATTATGAAGCCCAGGAATTCATCCCGTCGATCACCGACAACCCGCTTGATATTGCCGAGATCGCCATGGATCTTGAGGACGCCTTTGGCATCAACTTCGAAGAGATCCTGCCTGGCGATGACGGTCTGCGCACCATCGGTGAGATCATTGACTTCATTGAACATCGCATCGCCGACAAGTATCCTGCCGCACCGTCGTCCTGACAGGTCTCCAAGATACGGCCGGTCCCGCTACAAGGTTACCGCCATGTCCCGTGTCGTCATCTTGTCGTGCTGCCTGCTCATCATCGCCTGTACGCGGATCTATGAACCGATCCCCTCATCGTCTGTCACCGGCCTGCAACATGAGGCCCGCAGCCTTGACACCTTCTTCCTGGACTGGGAGCAACGTCGTCAAGAGGCGACTATCGTCATCGCCTATCGTCTCAATGACGCCCCCCTGGGCATTGATGATGACGGCCTCGATACCCTGCGCGAACTGATCCCGGTCATGCCGCCCAACAGCGTCATCACCATCGTCCCCTACCGGGCCAGCGATGGCTCCTATCCCTTTGATAGTGCAGCCTTGAAGAGTCTGGCCATGGACCATGGAATACAATTGCTCGAACCGGTGCCATTCCCATCACAGACTCCGCAGGATGCTTCGGTCGATGACCACCCACAAGCGGCAGACTGAAGGGCCGGAATGCCCCAGCAGCGTCGGCTGGACCACGGCTCGACAGCTGACCCTGGCTGACAGCGAACACCCCTTTGCCCTGGAGGCCGGTGGCAGCCTTGATGCGGTGGAGGTCGAGTTCGAGGACTACGGCACCCTCAACGCCCAGCGCGACAATGCCGTGCTGATCTGCCATGCCCTCTCCGGAGACGCCCACGCCGCCGGCTGGGACGCCCAGGCCGAGGTCAGCGGCCGCAACTGGCGGATCCGCAAGCCGGGCTGGTGGGACGCCATGATCGGCCCCGGCAAGCCCATCGACACCCGGCGCTGGTATGTGATCTGCGCCAATGTCCTCGGCTCCTGCTACGGCACCACCGGTCCGGCCAGTCTCGATCCGACCACCGGCCGGCCCTACGGTCCGCGCTTCCCGGTGGTGATGGTGGAAGACTGGGTCCGTCTCCAGGCCCGGCTGCTTGACCACCTGGGCATCGACCGCCTCCACGCCGTGGTCGGCGGCAGCCTGGGCGGCCAGCAGGCCCTGGAATGGGCCCTGGCCTTTCCCGGGCGGGTCGGCAAGGCTGTCATCCTGGCCGCTGCCCCCCGCCTGAGCGCCCAGGGTCTGGCCTTCAACGCCGTCGGTCGCTACAGCATCCTCCACGACGAACATTTCCGGCAGGGCGACTATTACGACCACCAACCTCCGGCCCGGGGTCTGGCGGCAGCCCGCATGCTGGCCCATATCACCTACCTCTCCGAACAGGGCATGCATCACAAGTTCGGTCGACGGCTCCAGGACAAGGATCGTCCGGACTTCGGCTTTGGAGTCGAGTTCGCAGTCGAAAGCTATCTTGAATACCAGGGCCGGGCCTTCGTCGAACGCTTCGACGCCAACAGCTACCTCTACATCACCCGGGCCATGGACTATTACGATCCGGCGGCCCGCTATGGCGATGGCGACCTGACCACGGCCTGCCGCCGCATCAGTGCCCAGGTACTGACGGTCAGCTTCTCCACCGACTGGCTCTACACCCCCCAACAGGCTAAGGAGTTCGTCGGAGCCATGTGTGCCTGTGGCAAGTCGGTCACCTACGTCGACCTACCATCCCCCTACGGGCATGACGCATTCCTGGTCGAAACTGAACGTCTGGGGCGGATCCTGCACAGCTTCCTGGCCGCCGGGGGCCGACCATGAACAGGCATGATGAAGTCACCGATATCCTGGCCCTGATCGAACAGTTTGGCGGCGATGGCAGCGTCTACCACGACACCCTGTCACGCCTGGCCAAAGCCAGCGCATCACAGGTCGGCGGCATGCCCTATCGCTGGCAGGATGACTGCATCCTCGCCCTGGTAGAAAAGGGTCAACGGGTCCTGGACCTGGGCTGCGGGGCCGGCGAACTGCTGGAGCGCCTGGTGCGCGATGCCAAAGCCTGCGGCCAAGGTGTTGAACTGGACCATGATGAAGTGGCGGCCTGCATCGAACGCGGCGTTCCGGTCATCCAGGCCGACATTGACGAGGGCCTCAAGCCCTTTGCTGATGCCACCTTCGACCTGGTGGTCCTGGAAGAGACCCTGCAGACCCTGTACCGCCCGGATCTGGTCCTCCATGAGATGCTGCGCGTCGGACGACGTGGAGTGGTGTCATTTCCCAACTTCGGGTATTGGCGGGTCCGTCTTGATCTGGTGCTGGGCGGGCGCATGCCGCGCACCGGCCACCTGCCCCACAGCTGGTACGATACTCCGAACATCCACCTGTTCACGGTTGAGGACTTCCGCTCCTGGGCCATTGAGCACGGCATGCGCAGCGGCGAG
>SLQH01000077.1 GCA_007131555.1 Planctomycetota bacterium
GCCCCGGCGAGCAGGCGCAGGCTGCCGGTGACGAGGTCACCCGGCGGTTTTTCGTCCCAGGCGTAGCGGTCGGCCTCGATGGCCTCGGACTCCTGGCGGGAGCCGGCGAGGCCCACCGTCCAGCCACGCTCGCGGCAGAGCTGGGCCAGCTCGGCCCAGGGCCAGCCGGCCTTGGCGTCGGGGTAGGGCTTGCGGCGTGGGGCCAGGACCACGTCGTTCGGGATGGGATCTGGCCACCAGGCCAGCAGGCAGCAGTCGATCATCGTGTGCACCCGATAATCGGTCGCTCTAGCTGGTCGGCCTGTAGTCTGGTCACGGAGGGTCGGGCCCGCTGGTCAGTCTGCTCTGAGGTCCTGACATGGCACCAGGCCTGTGATCACAGGGGTGATGGGTGATGGGTGCAACAGCGCTTTCATGAGGCAGCTGAGCTGCAATTTTTAATGCCGTGCCGCCTTGGCACTGGCGCGGCATCAAGCCTGTGTCGCGCGCGTGCGGGCGGTGTGTCTCTTGACGGGCGTTACGGAACCGTGGTCTGGAGCAGTGCGTGGTCAGCGGTTGCTGGTGGGCGCGCGCGCTGGCCGGTGTGCTAGCGTGTGGACCGGCGAGTACCGAGGGCCGTGTTGTACGACGGGTGGCCTTGGTCTGCTGGTGGACGGTAGGACTGTGCGTGCCTGGTTGCGGAGTGGCCTGCGTGTAGGGCACGGCCTGCGCGAGCTGCGTGTAGGGCCTGACCAGTGTGTACGGCATGGCCTGCACGACCAGCGTGCAGGATGTGGCCTGCACGAGCTGCATGTCGTCTGCTGGCTGACGATCGTTCGTTCTCCCTGACCTGCATGAAAGGCGGCTGCTCGTCTTGAGCTGGTCTGCTTTCATATCGGGCTGGATGGTGGGATGGCTCCCGTTGTCCAGGGGGGGTGAAGAGACGGTTGGGCGAGCGGTTGCTGGCTTGTGGTCGTAGACCGTCTGTCCAGTCCGCTCGTCCTGCGTATCTGAACGTCGTTCTGACGTACCCGGTGCCGGTGTGATCGGCGCAGGCGGTGCGACGCGGTGGTCGGACACAGCCGTTGTCGTATCGTTGGGCGGGTTGGTCAGTGCGCAGAGAGACACAGACGTATGTGGTTCCTGCCCGCTCCACAGCGGGGCCGGTTGGGGCTCGGCTGTAGATGGCGAGACGGGAAAGGTGTTGTTGCTGAGGGTATTCTTCTGGTGGCGGATCTCCTTTTTCAGTTCTTCCAGGGTGGTCCGGTGTAGACCGGCGGCTTCGTAATAGTGCCCATCATGATCGCGCGGGCGTTCTTGTGTTGTGATATGACCGTCTGGCAGGTGGATGTCCTGCGGATCGTTGAGGTGCGATTGGATGTCCGGATGGCGGGAGCCGAGTCGGACGCCCGGCTGATGCTGAGGCGCGTTGTCCATGCCCCAAGTGATGTCCAGGGGGACGGATCGGATTTCCGTGGCCCGTTCACGACTGTCGTGCAGGCTCTTGGTCAGGCACGGACAGGCAGAGCGTATGCTGTCCCAGGTCACCTTCTGTCGTCTATCTGTATGCGGATTGAGCGCGTGCATCAATTGCTTCAGTTTCTGCTGGTTGTTGAGATCGCGTGCGTATCCGTTTGATCTCAGGAGCGCCTTGGCTTGGGCAACCAGTTGGGTCGGGGTCAGGGCGCATGTGGTGACGATATGCTGCAGGATGTTCTTCTGTCCGTCATTGCGTTCGGCCCACCCGTAATGCTGGAGCCAGCCTTCGATGATCGCAACGGCCCGGCTGAGGTAATGGCAGAACTGATCGAATGGGCCAGCGCCTTGTATGGGTCCATGATGCTTGGCCCGTGAGAGCCCGTCGATCAGACAGTGGAGCGAGTAGTTGCTCTGGGCGAAGTGCATACCATCAGCTTCCAAGCGCGGCAGGAAGCCCAACCAGGGGATCGGCTCGTCCATGACTGTCGTGCCATCCAGAGCGTACTGGATATTGCTCGTCAGGTCGGCAATCACGCATTTATGCTCTGAGAAGCGTATGCCATTGCCGATAGAGCTGTGCGTGATCTGTTCGAAGACCTGACGCGCGTGCTCTACTGAAGAACACAGTACGGCAATGTCATCAGAATAGCGTATTGTCGGTCCGTGATCACGGATGGTCTTGTCCAAGGTCATCGCGGCGTAGACATTGGCCAGTAGCGGACTGAGCGGACAGCCCTGGGCGATGCCCTTGCGTTTCGTGCCGATCAACGTCTCAATCAGATTACGCAGCTGGGGATCGTCTTGGTAACCAGTCCACTGGTTCAGCATCTGCTTGAGACGTTGGGTCGGGATGGCGCCGAAGAAGTCCTGGATGTCGACAAACAACACCACCGAACGATCGGTGGCCTGCGCCGCCTGTTCCAGCAACGCACAGGCATCGACCAGCGACACGCCCCGACGGTAGGCGACGACCGTGTCTGTCCACTGGTGTTCCAGCATCCACGTCAGGGTCCGGGCAGCGGCGTAGGCAACGGCCCGTCGTTGTGACGTGTGGATCGTCAGATGACGGCACTTAGCGTCGTCATCCTGCTCTGGTTTGTCGTGCCAGGCCGTGGCAACATCGTCGGTCGTGGGCAGCGCGTGGATGCGCGATCGTTTGGGGATGGAGGAACGATGAGGCTTCCCCAGTTTGAGGTCGTCCGGTGTGCGAGCTGCGCGCAGCTGCCATCCAAGGTTCCGAGCATGCTGTTTTCGTAATTGGTCTGCATAGACCGACCCCATGCAATCGGTCTCTGGCGTATGCATGTTCTGACCAGGATCGTGCGAAGCCCGGGACAGCCCTTCCAGCAGCAGGGGGTACGACGTGATGATGTGGTAGATCGTCAGTCCCGTCTGATGCTTGGTCGACACTCTCATGTCAGCCGCTCGCTTGCCGTCGCGCGCCTGCTGACTGATCTGCGTCATGCACGTCTTCAAGAACTGCATCTGACCACTGTTTTCATCATGGCCCTGCCGCTGGCGCTTGCCTCGCTTGGAATGGAAGAAGATGGTCGACATGTACAGGTCCGGTGGCTGATGCGGTGTGTTACGATAGTGGACGAACGCGTTTCATTATAGATCTCTGCTGCGCCTTCGCAAGAGTGTAGCTGGTTATCATATTTCGTCATGTCTGTCTATATGTATTCACAACGGTGTTGTAGCCCTGCAGCCGTTTCTGGTCTGAGGAGTTACAACACCGTGCGGACAGGTGTCTGTCGTATTGCCTGCCCGACATTGCCTGTTGGCCGATGAGGGTGCAGAAGCCAGGTTCGGTCCGAGCGGTGGCTAGTGCTGTGTCCCAGAAATAGCTCCCATACGTCTTCGTCTCGCACACCATCTGCGTCGTTGCGCTCCGCTCACAAGAGCACTGCTCTTGCTCCGCTGCGCGATGCCTCGCATCTGCCGCACGATGCTCGACCTCTCAAACGCACTTGTCTGGGTGAACCTGCCCCCAAAACCAGGACACCCTTTTAAGCGCGCGAGCGCATGAGAGGATGTAGTCATGAGTACCACCAAGAGACCATCGAGTTCGGGCGAGCGTCGTCGCTTTGACCCTGCCTTTAAACGCGAAGCCGTCGAACTGGGGCGTCGCATCGGGATTGTCCAGGCGGCAAAGGATCTCGGCCTGAGCGAATCCGGACTGCGTGACTGGACCAAGACCGTTGATAGGCGGGGAGGCGATGCCTTCTTGCCCATCAGCCAACGTGCCGATGTCGACGCTGAGCTGCGGCGCCTGCGTGAAGAGAATCGCGTGCTCAAGATGGAGCGTGAGATCTTAAAAAAAGCGACGGCCTTCTTCGCGA
>SLQH01000538.1 GCA_007131555.1 Planctomycetota bacterium
CTCCTAGGAGTCTGTAAGGGATAGCGAACGAGCATGGCGCAGTGCATTTTCGAGACACGATTTCGTTGAAAACCGCAGCCATAGCCGTAGCATGGTGAGGATTTTCAGCGGAATCGGGGCCGAAAAGGCCAAGCCAGGCGATGTGTCAGTCTATTCCTTACAGGCTCCTAGGCAGCCAGGCAGGTCGCTGAAGGCGGCGATCGAGCGCCAGGGTCTGAGGGCTGCCAGGGCGGCGGGGTCATCGTAGCCGTAGGTGGCGGCGATGAAGGGGATGCCGGCGGCGGCGGCCGCCAGACCATCGACATGGTGGTCGCCGACCATCACCGCCCGGCCGGATTGGGCAGCCAGGGCCCGGCTGACCAGGGGGGTCTTGTCGGCTTCGCCGTCATGGGCCCCGAAGGCGTCGTCAATCAGATCACCCAGGCCGCAGCGGGTCACCGCCGCCGCCAGGCCCTGATGGCTCTTGGCCGAGGCCACCACCAGACGGTGGCCGCGTTGGCGCAGCAGATCCAGGGTGGCGCGGACCTGGGGAAACAGGCGCCACAGATGCTGGCCCTGGTCGTACCAACAGTTGCGATAGGCCTCAACGCAGGCGTCGAGGATCTGGGGATCGTGGTCGCAGAGGGGGGCGAAGGAGCGGCGCAGCGGCTGGCCGATCATGCTCAGCAGGCCCTGTTCGGGCAGGGGGCGCCCCAGCACCGTGGCCATGGTATGACGCAGGCAGAGCAGAATGCCTTCGGCGCTGTCGACCAGGGTGCCGTCGAAGTCCAGCAGCAGGCAGTCGAAGGATGATCGTGGGCTCATGGACTCATGGCCTCCTGTTCCAGGGCCTCCAGGGCGGCGACCAGGCTGGCATGACGGCGGGCCGCCTCGGCCTGGGCAGCGGCGCAGTGCATGCCGTCGCGCAGGCGCAGCAGCTTGATCAGGCAATGATCCAGACACCAGCGGCGATCATCGAGGGGGCGCTGACTGTGCCCCAGGGGGTCGGTGGGGTGCCATAGGCCGCCGTCCTCGTCGGCCGGTCGGCGGCGGGCCATGTCCTGATGGCAGGCGGCACTGCGCAGCAGCCCGGTCAGGCCCAGGGCGTCGAGACGGTCGGCATCCTGGAGGATGGCGGCGATGGGGTTGGTGGGGGGCAGGCCGCGGGACCACGATGAGCAGGCGATGGCGCTGGTGATGCAGTCCCGTTCCTGGTCCAGGTAGCCGGCTGCGCTCAGCAGGGCCCCGGCCTCGCTGGCGCTGCGGGCCCCGCCCTGGGCCCGATCAGGATGATCCTTGGCGATGCACACCAGATCGTGCAACAGACCCGCCGCCCCGGCCAGATCGGCATCCGCGCCCTGGTCTGCGGCCAGATGCAGGCACCAGCGGTAGACCCGCATGATGTGGGCGGCGTCATGGGCCAGCTCGGCCACCGGACAGGCCGCCTCGGCCGCCGCCGCCAGCAGGCGGTGGCGGGGGTGTCGCGGATCGGGGATGATGCTCATCACGGCGCCCATGATGGCCGCCTGCGGCCCCGGACAAGCCGGGGTTCTGGGGATGAGTCGTTCACCCTGGTAGCGCCGGCTTTAGCCGGTGCTCCATCTGCGGCCTGTGATGGTCGTGATGCAACAGAGACTTCGATTGATCGACGAAGGTTCACCGATCAGAACCTGGCTCATCCCCAGCCCCGCACACAAGCCGGGGCTACGAGACGGTCGCTGCTTGTCCCGGTGCCCGGTTTTGTACAGTGCCTCGCCAGCGCCGCCTGTGGTGGTGCAGGAGGAGACCGACCGATGATCGATATCGCTGCCTTGCGGGCTGATCCCGCGTCGTTTGAGGACGCCTGGAACAAGCGGGGTCTGAGCGTGGATGTCACGGCCCTGCTGGCTCTTGATGAGGAGGTGCGGCATCTCAAGGCGGAGTCCGAATCCCTGCGCAACCAGGTCAACGTCGCCAGCCGGGAGATCGGCGAGGTCGCCCGTAGTGGCGGTGATGTGGCGGCCGCCAAGCAGCGGGTGCGCGAGATCGGCGATCGGGCCAAGGAGCTGGCCCGGAGCTGCACCGAGCAGGAGGAGGTCCTCACCAACCAGCTGCTGGAGCTGCCCAATCCCTGCCTGGCGACGGTCCCCGCCGGGGCCGATGCCAGTGCCAATGCCGTGGTCGCCACCTGGGGCGAGCCGCCCCGTCTGGACATCGTTTACAAGCCGCACTGGGATCTGGCCACCGATCTGGGCATCCTCGACCTGGAGCGGGGGGCCAAGCTCTCAGGTTCGGGCTTCGTGGTCCTGCGCGGTGACGGGCCGCGTCTGGTCCGGGCCCTGCTGACCTTCTTCCTCGACCATCTGACCCGTCAGCACGGCTACACCGAGGTCATGGTCCCACACCTGGTCCAGCCCTCGGTCATGCGCGGCACCGGTCAACTCCCCAAGTTCCAGGCCGAGCTCTACCACTGCGAGCGCGATGACCTGTACCTGATCCCCACCGCCGAGGTGCCGGTCACCAATCTCCATGCCGGGGAGATCCTGAGTGAGGCCGACCTGCCCCGTCGCTACTGCGCCTACACCCCCTGCTTCCGCCGCGAGGCCGGAGCGGCCGGGGTCGGCACCCGGGGCATGACCCGGGTCCACCAGTTCGACAAGGTTGAGATGGTGTGGCTGGCCCACCCCGATCGTACCGAGCAGGACCTGGCGGCCCTGCGTGGTCATGCCGAGGAGATGCTCCAGGCCCTGGGCCTGCACTATCGGGTGCTGGACCTGTGTACCGGCGATACCGGATTCAGTGCCGCCCATACCTACGATCTGGAGGTCTGGAGCCCCGGTACCGGCCAATGGCTGGAGGTGTCAAGCTGCTCGACCTTCACCGACTTCCAGGCCCGCCGGGCCGGCATCCGCTACCGCCCTGCCGGCGGCGGCAAGCCGCGTCTAATCCATACCCTCAATGGCTCCGGCCTGGCCATCCCCCGCTGCTTCATCAGCCTGCTGGAGACCTACCAGCAGGCCGATGGCCGGGTGATCATCCCCGAGGTGCTGCGACCCTACATGGGCGGCCAGGAGTCGATCGGGGGCTGACATCCTCATGTCAGTGCTGGTCCCAGAGGCAGGGTTGTCGTCGTGATATCCTGTGTCCGAGTGGGTGAGGCCTGTTGTCGGCATGGCGTGCAGGGTTGGATGATTGATCCTAAATCCGGCTTTTGGCGTTAGGCTGGAGGCTTTAGGACTGCTCTGCAAGGCGATTTGGACAGATTCGGGCTTTCATCCAGAAGGTGAACCGATTCTGACTGCACAGACCCGCTTGAATAGCAACCCTATAGCCTAAAATCAAAAGCCTAACTGCTGTTTTTAGGTTGATCTGACGACAGGTGAGGCGCTGTGTTCCAGCCCTGAAGGGGCGTCATGGGATAGTCCAGGGCCACGCCCTGGGGAGAGGATCAACACCATCACTAAGCCCTGAAGGGGCGCAACATCCAATGGAATTGCACTAAGGATCTGATGAAGCAATGGTCAGGCAGTGATCTTCCGTTCCATGACGGACACCATTCTCATTCGCAGGTTTTCAAAGGCATATTTTAACTACGAATCTCGCGAATGGAAGAGATGAATATGAAACGTGAATTGCTGTGGTTTTCATTCGCGTGATTCGTAGTTCAAAAATATGAACACGGCATCTCTGCATCATGCATGAATTGCGGACGGCGACCTCCGAGTACCGTTATACTACCTAGGCGGCTGCAAATGTAACTTCCTTAGCCTGAAAGAATGACTTCACCAGGCACTTGTTGGATTTGATCGACTCAAGATCATTAATAATTC